>CALGGR010000296.1 GCA_937915755.1 uncultured Fretibacterium sp.
ATGGGATTGCTCAGTACTGCCCGAACATCACCAGCTATGAGCAGTTCGTTGAATGCCTTGAACGTGCACTAAGTCAGACACCTGAAGAGCTTTACGCACAAAATCACGAGTTCATCATCAATTCACTAACCAGCAAACGAGCCGAACAGATACAGCATGACCTTGAAACGCTGAACACTTATAATTAGCATATACTACAGATAGAGGATGTGTGTATGTGCTCTCAATTACTGCACTTGATGAAAGTATATGGTCGCGGATAGCCGCCGGTGAAGTCGTTGAACGTCCTGCTTCAGCCGTAAAGGAACTCACGGAAAATTCTCTCGATGCCAACGCAAAAAAAATTACCGTGAAATTATCCGACGGAGGAAGACTGCGAATTATCGTTGAGGATGACGGCGAAGGAATTGCTTTTGACGAACTCCCTTTAGCCCTGATGTATCACGCTACAAGCAAGCTCTCAAAACTTGAAGACTTAGAGAATATTGCTACGTTGGGTTACAGGGGAGAAGCTCTCGCAAGTCTGGTTGCAGTCGCTGATGTCGAAATTCGCAGCAGACAAATTAACTCACAGACCGGCGGCATTATCAAGACACACGACGGAAAAATCACGGAGCATGCGCAAATCCAATGCTCACAAGGTACACGCGTCCAGATTGATAATTTGTTCTCAGGACTTCCAGCACGGCGAAAATTCTTAAAGAGTGCTTCAGGTGAACTCAGAAGGTCAGCCGTATTTTTGCGTGAATACGCTGTATGCAGGCCCGACGTTGCTTTTACGCTTGAGCATGACAACAAGGAAATCTTCAGAACTGACGGAACAGGAGATAAAAAACGAGTTCTGTCAAAATTTTGGGAAAAAGGTGCAGAACTTCAAGCGTTATTAGTACTTGAACGAGCAAAAGAAAATTCTGATCTGATGTACGAAATAGAAGAGCGAGCAGCGATTCGAGAATATGACGCAAACACGCCTTGTACATTACTTGAAACTATATTAGCGAACTATGGCACTTTTACTCCTAAAAAACGCGAAAAATCATAAAAGTGCCACTAAAGTGCCACTAATTTTTTTTAGTATCTATCTATATTTATCTCTTCTTAGTGGCACTTTGACACTTTTTTTTATAAATTACTAAGAAAAATAAAATCTATAGAATCAAAAAATAAATATAGGAGTATAAGAAAAGTCCTGCCAATGTGCCACTAACTTTATAAACTTAGTTGTGAACAGTTTTTATTAATGGCACTTTATCTGCCACTAAAAGTGCCACACTTTGAAAGGAGATTTTTATATCTTGAAGAAATCCGACAAATTTAAATTCGCTGAAAAATGTCTCTACGAATATAAAAGAAATATAGCTTGCCTTGAAGTGCTGAAAGAAGATTTACGAGTAGCAGAAGCAGATACCGATGTACGAGCGCAGAACTATCAATATACATTCAGTACCGGCGGTGAAGTCTCCGACCCAGTGAGTGCGCGATTAATGAAAATAGAGATGTTAAAGGAACGGATCAAATATTTAGAGAGGCATACCAATCCAATAACAACACTGATGAACGATTTAACAACTTCCGACGTATTGAACGGCTCACGTAATAAAGATTTAATGCAGGTGTTAAGGCTAATGTATTTCGGAGGCAACACGCCCGACGCAATAATAGATGAACTGAATATAGCACGTCGAACGTTTAGCCGTCGTCGTCGAGAGCTTGTTTATGTAACGATTTGTTATTTAGGTCTGTAATATAGTGGCTGAAATGTGGCGTTTTTGTGGCCGATTTGTGGCCTAAAGCTGGCATTTTATCAGGTAAAGCCGTGATATTCTAATAACGTACAATATTTACCTTCTGTATTCAGATTACTTGTCAATTACTAATAGCACCTTTCATGTCTCATATGGAGGGTGCTTTAAAATTTTTATGGAGAGTAAAGCAATGAAAGTGCATGATATAAACATTTACGATATAAAAGAATATAAGAACAACCCGCGCAAGATACCTGAAAGAGCGATTGAAGCAGTAGCAGCGAGCATAAAAAATTTCGGTTTCGTAAATCCCGTAGTCTTAGATAAGGACAACGTTATAGTTTGCGGACATACGAGACTTCAGGCTGCGAAGAGATTAGGAATTCAGGAGATACCGTGCGTAATAGTGGATGACTTGACCCCTGAGCAGGTGCAGGCGTTCAGAGTGATAGACAATAAGACAAGCGAGTTATCAAGCTGGGACTTTGAAAAACTTGACTTAGAGCTTGAAGAATTAAATCTTAATTTTGATATGGGAGAATTTGGCTTTGAAGATAATGAAGCTCCTGATATAGAAGCATTTTTTGATGATAATCCCGAACAGTCAGGTAAAAAAGAGAAATGTATAACGTGCCCAGAATGCGGAGCGAAATTTACGCAATGAAGATAGAGATTAAGCAGCAAAGAAGAATTAATTATGTCAAATCATACTGGACGTAAAAGTAAATATGACCCTAAGAGTACCCCTGTTCTTGCAGAGCAATATGCGAAAGAAATTTTAACTGACGCACAGATAGCCGCGAAATTGGGAATACATATAGATACATATTATGTATGGCAAAAGAAGTTTCCAGAGTTTTCCGAAGCAATAAAAAGAGGTAAAGCAGTATCTAACGTTGATTTGCTACAAGCAATGAAAAAATCAGCAGAGGGATATTTTGTTGAAGAAGAAGAAATGATTGTAAATCTTGATAGAGATAAAAACCCTAAAAGCTATAGTAAAGTAGTAAAGAAACGTTATATTGCGCCGTCAACGACAACGCAAATATTTTTAGCGAAAAATCGAATGCCTGAAGACTTTAGAGATGTGAATAAACATGAAGTAGATGTGCGAGGTCAATTGAATGTTAATACGTTAGCTGATTTAATGTTAGAGGTTTATCAGAGTGAGAAAAGTTGATATTTCACAGGTAAAAGCGAACTTTATCAAGAAATTGCAAGACCCTGAATATTTCACGTCAAGGATTCTGAATAAGCATTTGTGGCCGATACAGGCAGAAATATTAAAGTCAGTACGAGACAACACGAGAACGGCTGTGAGGTCATGTCATGGAATAGGCAAGACGTTCACAGCTGCGATGTGTATTCTCTGGTTTTTATACTCACACCCGAAAGCAATAGTGTTATCGACTGCGCCGACATGGAGACAAGTAGAAAAATTAATCTGGAAGGAAATTCGAACAGCGTATAGAGAGGCACTAATACCGCTTGGAGGCAATTTATTTCCGAAGTCTCCCGAACTTCATTTAGTCTATGATGAATGGTACGCAGCAGGATTAAGCACGAATGAGCCTGATAGATTTCAAGGATTTCACGAAGAGCATATACTTGTGGTAGTCGACGAAGCAGCGGGAGTGAATGTAGAAATTTTTGAGGCAATAGAAGGAATTCTGACAAGCTCCGGAGCGAGGCTATTATTGATAGGAAATCCAACGAGTATAGGAACTCCATTTTATGACGCATTCACGAAGCCTGGCTTTAAGACTTTTCATGTTTCAGCGTTCGACACACCAAATTTCACAGAGGCAAATATTACGCCTGAAGATATAGCTAATGACACATGGCAGGCTAAAGCAGTTCATACACCATATCCCAGATTAATAACGCCTGAATGGGTAGCAGATAGATATAAATCATGGGGAGAAGATAGCTCACCTTATCAGGTCAGAGTAATGGGAAATTTTCCGCAGCAGGGTGAAGATACGTTAATACCGTTGTTATGGATAGAGCTAGCAATGGAACGCTGGGAAGATATGACGGAAGGCGCACCAGTAAGACTAGGAGTAGACGTAGCAGCTTACGGAAGCGACAAGACAGTAATAGCAGTCCGTAAGGGCGATAAGTTAAGTGAGTTAAGAGTGTACTCACAAAAGAATACGCGAGAGACAGCCGGACTAGTGCAACAAACAGCGCGTGAATTTGGAACAGAGAAAATCAGTGTTGACGAAATCGGAATAGGTCGGGGTGTTGTAGACAGTCTTGAAGAGGACGGCTATGACGACGTAGGAGTAAATGTAGCTGAGAAATCTTCAGACAGTGAACGCTGGCATAATCTGAGAGCTGAGTTATGGTGCAAATTTCGTGAATTGCTTGACCCTGAAAAAAATAATATAGGTTTGCCTCCTGATGATGAGTTATTAGCTGAGTTAGCTTCAGTGAAGTATAAAGTAGACGCAAAAGGAGCAATTCAGATAGAGGCAAAAGAAGATATGAAAAAGAGATTAGGACATTCACCTGACCGAGCCGACGCAGTAGTGTTAGCGTTTAGTAACGTAGAGCATGAAGTTTTTGCGGTGAGCGGCGGAGATATGTATGTGAATAAATATGTTAAATAGAAAGGATTAATAAAAACAATGCCTAAAAAGGAGTTGACAGCGCATGACGCAGAGCAGTCCATAGGATATGGATATAGCAAGATAATAAATGATTTGCTAACAGCGTTAGACCGACCAATTACGAACTCTGATGAATTCCGGAGCTACTATAAGCAAATGATTTCGAATGATGAGACAATCAGCACAGCTTTAGAATACTTAACGGGCGGAGTTACGGCCAAGATAGGTTCATACACACATGATGAGCCTAGAATACAAGAATTAGTTGACCGTTCTATAGAGAGCATACGAGGGACGCTGACAGAAGTCCGTAGGAGCATATTACGAGACAGTTTTGCATACGGTTTCGGAGTAGGAGAATTCACAGTGAAGTCAGAAAATGGATTGTGGGTTTTATCGTCAATTCAGTTATTAGACCCTACAAGCATTCAGTTTAAAATGACACAGTTTGAAGATAAATCTTACGGCGTAGGTTCAGTAGTTCAGAAGGCCGGCTTTAATGATGTTGAAATCCCTTCTGGTAAATGCATAATTAAGACATACGGAGACAGCACGACCCCTTACGGAAAAAGTTTATTGAGACGTTGTTATCGCTGGTGGAGCTTCAAGCAGGCGTTGCCGAAATTATGGGCTGTAGCTTTAGAGAGATTTGGAATGCCTATTTTGCACGCCAAGACCCCTGAAAAGAAATATGTAAAGCAGCTTGAGACGGCTTTAGCAAATATTGATTCGCGTTCGTATGTTGTAACCGATGATAAGACTGAAATAATATCGATAGCTTCAACAGCTGGAGCAATTTCGAACGGATATAAACAGGCCGAAGAACTTTGCGATAAGATGATATATCGAGCAATGTTTATGCCGCCTTTATTAGGAGCCGGCGAGGAGGGCGGTTCATATTCATTAGGTCAGGTTCATATCACCCAGTTTGACAAGACAGCAACGGCATTAGCACTTGATTATATAGACGCAGAAATCGAACAGCTCTGGAGGCCGTTAATTGAGTGGAATTTTGGACTTCAAGAAAATTACGGTAATTTCATGATAAATGACGTAGTGCCGAGCGATGAGAAAAAGATAATCAGTGAAATGACGCTGAACTTAGCAAATGCAGGAGTAATTGACCCCGATAGCGATCGTCAGTGGATACGTCAATCATTAGGATTGCCTGAAGTAGAAAAAGGAGCAGTGTTTCCTAAATGGCAGTTAGAAAATCAGAAATACGAAAGCTCCGGCGAGAATTAATAACCCGAAAAGCGCAAGTGTGGTCAAGGCTTAACAAGTCGTTAGTGAAGTCATTGAATGAAATAGTTCAAGTCTGGTTGAAGAAAGTTGAAAGATATACAGATGATATTCCTGACCTTCCAGAAATCCCCGATAAGTTCACCAAGACAATAAATAAGACTTTACGTGAGGCTTTAGCATATGGCTACTGGCTCAATCATATATACTTGCAAGAACTTAGAGCGGCATATAATAAAACGAAGTATCGGGGCAAGGTAACGTTAGCAGATAAACTTTCAGATGAAGATAAAATCAGGAAATCACTAGAGAAATTAATAAATTTCGGGAAAGCTTCAGAGTGGCATGAAGTAATCCCAGAAGACGCAGTGAAATGGCTTGAAGGTTATACACCCAGTTTAGCAGGCAATCTTCATAAGTCAGTGCTAGAAAAGACGCGTGATGTAATTCGTCAGTCAATGATGGAAGGTGCGACATTGCCGGAACGAATGAAGGCATTGCGTGAAGCAGCCCCAGAACTTGAAGCAATGAGTAAGGCGAGAATAGAAAGCATTGCCCGAACAGAGATAACGAGAGCTGACACAATGGGGACGTTAATATCAGCAAAGTCAAATTCTGATGTGATAGGCTTTGAGTTTTCTGCAATAATGGACGATAGAGTAACAGATATTTGCGCGTCCCGTCATGGATTGTTCATGAAGATTGATGACGCAAAATTAGCTGAAAATACACCTCCCCTGCACGTGAATTGTTTACTTGGGGATACGCTCGTATTGCCCATTGGCAGTGTTTCTGCGGTTAGTGAAAGGGTATTCGATGGAGATATTTGCGTCATTAAGACTGCCGGAGGTAACAACCTCTCCGGAACGCCAAATCACCCGATACTCACGAGTCGCGGTTGGGTTGCTCTTGGCGAAATTCATGAAGGAGACTATGTAGTCTGCGATGCTGTCAGAGAACGGGGAAATATTAGTTATGGGAAAAATCAGCAAATGATAACCCGCATTGAGAATGCAGCGTATACGTTCTTCAATAATAGCCAAATGACTACCGTACCAGTGCCAACCTCCACCGAAGATTTCCACCATGACGGGGGGCAAAGCGAGGTCGCAATTATATATACTGACAGGGAATTGTTTCAAAGGAGAGAGCCCTTTAGCGATAAGCAAATTGTAGAGCATGACTTCATATTTCGAGACGTTGTATGTTCCCTTTTTGAAAATTGTAAGCGCATGTTTTTCTTTTTCTTCAATAGATTTTTTGCGCCCTCTTACAGCGTCATGAGCTTTTTGCGTAAGTTTTTTTCTTTCTTCAAACGTTGTGTGTCGCATTCTCTCAAGTTGTTGCTCATGCCTGTTACGTGGTTTAATGCCATTTCTAAGCAGAACAAGTCTGATAGTTCCGTCGGAATAATGCAATCTTTTAGCAATACCTCTGACACCTATACCATTATTATGCAAAGTGATGACAGTTTTGTCGTCAATGGTGTTAATAGGACGTTCCCGCTTAACTCCGCGTTCGAGCAAGATATTATTAATTCTATAGAAATCAATGCGGTATTTTTTTTGAAGCTTATTGAAAGTAAATCCAGACAGGTAATCTTTGACAAGGTCGTCTTCGTTAATCGGATGCGTTCTACTGTGCATGTTTATAACCTCCAAACAGAATCAGGAATTTTTGTAGCTAATAACATTATAACCCATAATTGCCGGTCTATGTTACTTGCCTGCACGATTTACGATTACCCTGACGGCATAAATACGAGTCATGAATTCGATGAGCCTGAATTTCCGAGTGCAATGCAGAGGCCTGAAGATATAGAAGAGGTTAAGAAGATACTTGAAAAGTCTGAGACTGAATCTAATCCTGAGCCGAAACCTAAGATACAATTTCATTTTAATGCACCTGAAGAATGGCAAAGTCCTGAAACTGTTATAGAGCCTGCTGAACCAGTTAAATCTGATATACCTAATATAACGCTTAAGCCTTATGAAAGTTCCCCAATGGGTGAGGAAACAATTCGCGGTGTAAAAGTATCAGACATACAACCTAAACGAGATTTTAGGGGTCATGTATATGGTTTGCAAACAATGCCTGAAGATATTCAGAGATATTACGGTGATGTAGGAATAAAAATCACTATTGAAGAGGCACAGGACATATATCGTGCAGTTTATGCTTATACGGCTGAGGGATATAAAACAATGCCTAATGCTTATCTTAAATATCAAAATGGTCTGCCATTAACGAGTGAAGAACAAAAACTTGTGTGGCAATATCAATTATGTATGGAATATACGAAAGTAGCTCCTATGTATAAACGTGCCGGTGAAATATATAGAGGTATAAAAATAAGCGGCAGTGAATATTCTCAGAGAGTACTAAGTTTGCAAGTTGGAGATACTTTTGATTTAGGACGCCCCGCCTCATTTACTGATGATGAGAAACAAGCAAAGAAATTTGTAGCAGATATGTTTGCGGAGAATAAGGAAGAAATTTCAGGCATAATATTTCATGTTGATACAAAGAAACTCAATAATTCGACATCGATAATGGGAATTGCAATGTTTTCTGAGGAGCAGGAAGTTTTAGTTAATGACCGTTTATTTGAAGTAATTAAGATAGACGATCAGCGTAAGGGTTTCTTAGATGAAAGTATAAATAGAGCTTATGAACCTGATAATAATCTTCATATATACCTCAGACCTAAGGAGAAATAAAAATTATGTTCAGGAAATTAAAAACGCTAATAAATAGTGATACTGCGGATAAATGGACGGCAATGTATAAATTACTCAGCGAGAATAATTGCCTTGATAAACAATACTCATTACACACTGAGAATATTGAAAATATTGATAATCTCAGTATTGATGATATTTATGCACGGCTAACATGGATATTACGCGGAGAACGTTTTTGCGAAGGTTTATTTGATTCAATGCTTGAGAACGGGACTATAGCAAAATTAATTGATAGGGGTATTCAGCTATGTTGACAGTAACAGGCAATCAGATATATCTAACTCAGCGTGATAGTGCATATTTGCAGATTGTTCTGAAAGATAACTCAGGGAACGAATACACCCCGTATGCAGGCGACAAGATATATTTCAAGGTCAGAAAAAATATTTTTGGTGATACTATAATTTTTGTAAAAGAAATCCCAAAAGATACACTAGTTCTTGAGCTTACTCCTGAAGATACAGCTAATCTTGAAATTACTTCATATCGTTATGAAGTTGAAGTCTCGACTTTGCAAGGGCAGAATTTCACGGTTATTAATGACGGAATAATTTATATCGGTCCTGATGTGGGACTTGAAAATATCTCTCAGGAAATACCTGAATTATCATTGCAAGGGACTATTAATGTTGCCAGCCTTCCTGAGCCTGTATATTCAGAGTATGAAGACAGTTACGAAATTACGCCGTCAAGTTCACAGCAAGTTATATCAGTCAGAGGGAAGCTAATGACGGAAGATATAACGATAAGTGCAATTCCGTATCAAGAAGAGACAATAGCGACAGGCGGAAAAATTATCAGGATTGGGAGTGTTTAGCATTGGGAGTAAGCAAAGTTATTTACGATAATAATGTTCTAGTTGATTTGACAGGAGATACAGTAACAGCTGCTGATTTAGCACTAGGAGTTACGGCGCATGACGCTTCAGGTGAGATTATCACGGGTACAAATCCAGGCGGCACAGATACTTCAGACGCAACCGCAGAGGCTTCAGAGATACTTGCAGGCAAAACAGCATACGTGAATGATGAAAAACTTACAGGGACTATGCTCAATCGCGGGAATGTTACGAGTGAGATTTTTAGTGTAAATCAGGTTGTAAATATTCAAGAAGGCTATCATAATGGTTCTGGAACAGTAGTTATAAGTTCAAATGAACAGGCTAAAATCATTGCAGATAATATTAAGTCAGGTGTTCAAATTCTGGGTGTTACAGGAACTTATACAGGTAATTAAATTATAAAAGGAGTGTGTTTATTATGAAAGTCGGCGCATGGGAAATTGACAGCATGAAAACTACGGGGCTTCCGCAAAAGGTACAATCAGCATTCACGAATATTACGGGAGGTCTTACGGGTGCAGATTATCAGCCTGTGTTGTACGTAGGACACCAGTTAGTTAATGGCACTAATCATTGTATTCTTGCACTTCAAAGGATTGTTATTCCTGATGAAGAATATAGGTTAGTCAAGATTATTATTCACGAAGATTTGAACGGTGCAGCTTCACTTAACTCAATCAGCGGAGTTGCTTTATAAAATATTTTCCTCCTGTATGTCCTGAGTTTTTACCGGCTTAGGGCATTTTTTATTTTCACATGCCGGAGTAGCTCAATCGGTTAGAGCGCGTGTAGAACGACATGCAGGTTCGAAGCCTGCCACCGGCGACATGTTAAAAATTTTCCTTTCTTGTTTGGATAAATAAAAGTTTGTTGGTGCGCATTCCTGAATAGTTGCAAATGTTCAGGAGTGTTTATAGCAGTGCGGTCATACTCTCCCGTGCTGCTTTTTATTATGTTTGAGAGTATAGAAAGAGAGTAAGAGAATGAACGATATAGCAGTTAGACCCGAAATAAATTTACCGTCAACGTTTGAAGATTTGAGCCGATTTGTGCTTGTAGGCCGTGAAAAGCTCGTTGCAGTGCGTGCAGAAATACGTGCGATTGATAAAGTCGGATTAGCGAAGGAAGTGCGCGAGCAGAAATTACAGGAAGCGCAATTTATCAGCGAAGCTGTGCTGGACGCTGAAGTGCGAATTGGTGAAATTATGAAAGCAGCTCCAAAAGCTACAAATCAATATAAAAGTGCTAGTTCCAGCGGTGGAACGACCACTAAAGAACAAACGATAAAGGAAGCGGGCTTTACAAAAACGCAGGTACACAGGTTCGAGACTTTAGCGGATAATCCTGATTTAGTAGAACAGGCCAAGACGGAGGCGCGGGCGAATGACGATATAGTCTCACGTTCAGCGGTAATGAATAAGATAAAAGAGAAGAAGCAGGCTGAGAAGCGTGCAGAGCGTCAAGAAGCAATACGAGAGCAAATGACGAAGCCGAAAAGTAGCAATCATGTAGATATTTTCACGACAGACAAGAAATACCGCGTTATTTATGCCGATCCGCCGTGGAGCTATAACGATAAGCAAGATACAGAAAAGCTCGGAGGGGCAGTAAAGCATTATCCTACAATGCCACTTGAAGATATTTGCGCTTTACCTATACCGGCTGAAAAAAATTCAGTTCTGTTTTTATGGACGACTTCACCTATGCTTGAGGACGCATTTAAAGTTATTAACGCATGGGGTTTCAAGTATAAGAGCAGTTTTATCTGGGATAAGGTCTCTCATGTAATGGGGCACTATAACAGCATACGTCATGAATTCCTGCTTGTTTGTGTTCGGGGTAATTGCACGCCTGATGTCAAAAAACTCTTTGATAGTGTTGTAAGTATTGAACGTACTGAACATAGCAGAAAACCTGATGAGTTCAGAAAAATTATAGATACTCTTTACCCAGTTGGTGAACGCCTTGAAATGTTTGCAAGGGGAGCTCCTGATGGGTGGGACGTTTGGGGGAATATGGCATAACAGAAAATTATAAAAAGTGTTTAGTAATGGGGCTTGAATATCAAGATTTTGTATTTGACCAATTTAGACGCATGGACGGAATGCCGATTTTTCTCGGTTCATATGCAAGTAAGAAATATCAGTATACTAAAGGTGAAAGTCCTTCAGGTCTTGAGATTAAGTATGATAATAAAATGAAAGAGACTAAAAACTTATTTATCGAATACAAAGAAAAAAGTAATCCTGATAATCAAGAATTTGTTGCTAGCGGTATTATGCGTGAGGACAATACTTGGCTTTATTTAATCGGCGATTATGAACAGGCATTTATGTTTGCTAAGAAAACATTACGAGGATATTTTTTAACCTATGAAAATAAACTCGAAAAAAGACTTTCTAATACAAAAACTTCATGGGGGTTCTTGTTGCCTATAGATAAAGTATTAAAACATTCATTCTTACTTGCAAAACATATAATTTTTATACAAGGTGATACACATTGAGTGATACTTTACGCACTATCTTAATCGACGGCGGACCTCCCATTGCACTCAGCGATTCGGAAGTCCGCTTTATTTATAACTTGTTACCGGTCGGGCATTTCTACGACAAACGTTACGGCGAGGTCAACATTACGAAAGACAAAATTAAGCAGATTGTTGCTAACTTTGGCAAAGTTCCAGCTTATGAAGTCCCGGTTAAAATCGGACACGATGACGGCGCATTATCACCCGGTAAAGTCATAGGCGTTCAGGCTAAACGAGACGGCCTCGAAATTACTATGACCGTTGACGCTGAAACCGCAAAAGCTATTAACGAAAAGCAATATCGTTATATGTCCGCTGAATTCGACGAGAATTACCAGAACAAAGAAACAGGGGAATTTGTCGGAGCTGTGTTACTCGGGGCTGCTCTGGTCAATCAGCCTGCTAATCCTTATATGGAGCCGTTAATCCTCGTTGATGATATTAATTCAATTCAAAAGAAAGAAGGTTCTATTAATATGAGTGATGAACTCGAAAATATGCGCAAACAGTTAGCTGAAGCTCAGGCTCAGTTAAAAACTGCTAATGAAGCTCTCGAAGAAAGCACTAAGAAATTTGCTGATTTGGAAGCTCAAAACAAATCTTTACTTGATGATAAAGAACGTGCTGAAGCTGCCAAGAATGAAGCTGACGTTAAAGCATTTTCCGATAAGTGGATTGCTGCAGGTATTCCGCCTGCTGTTATCGAACAGGTTAAACCGGTGTTATTAGCTAAGACTTCACGGGTAATTAAGCTCTCAGATAGTGATAAAGACGATAAGCCAACATTGAAATTCTTTGATGACTTATTCTCAGGACTTCCTAAAATGCCCATGACTCAAATTAGTTCTAATGATATTCCGGCCGTTGAACTATCAGATACTCAAAAAGCTGTTGAACACGCTAAATCTATTGCAGAAAGTTTAGGCAAGTAATGAAGAAATATAAAGTAGAAAAAGTTTTTATGTTTGATGGTAGTGATGAGAATGACCCTGCAAATTGGGAAGTTACTCCGGGAATGGTTAAGGCTATGGAAGACGTAGATAAAGCTGACGCAGCACTAGCCAGAGCTGAAGCAAAAGCTAGAGCTGAAGAACGTAAATTTAGAAGAGGTGAAATGTAATTATGTACGGTAATAAAACTCTACCCGGGATCGCTGTTAGTGATACCCTCAGAAATGTTAATTCTATTTGGCGCGGGGCTACTGAAGCTACGTGGTTCAAAATCGTAGACGTTGACGGGTCAGGTGAAGAGGCTGTTGCAATCTCTAACGGCTCTATTATGAAACTTGACACTTCAACCGGTCATTATGCAGTTCTTGCTGAAAGTGATTTAGATAGTCTCTCTGAGCTGAAACTCACTATCGTTGCAGATTATACAGCTCAATCTGGCACTACAACAGGCACAGAACCTGATACAGAAACTACACAATCAAAAGTTTTAATTGGGGTTTGTGGTCAGGTTGACAAAGCTCAACTCAGTATAGGCGATAAATTATTCGGTGAGCTTACTGAAGCTCAACAGCTCGCTTTGACTATTCAGCTGGAAGCGTGCAATTTCTTACTCGTTAATGTTATTCAGGGGTGATATTTATGGCAGACTTAAGTGAAATTTTAGAAATATATTCTCCGTTTACTCTTACAGAAGCAGTTAATTTAATCAAAATTGATGAGCCTTTTGTCCTTACATCAAGACTTGGAAAAAATATCTACAGGGCTTATGATGAAGTCTGTGTTTTTGAAGTTGAAGAAGGTAGTTATAATCTCGCTCCGATCGGCTATCCTAATGACCCTCCAAGCGAAATTAATATTTCTCACAAAAGAAGGCACTATGCTGTTACTCCGCCTCAGATTTTCTTAAAAGACAGAATTACTGCAAGTGAAATTAATCAGGTCAGAATGGCCGCTCAAAATCCTATTAACATGACTGTTCAGGATAAAAGCACGGCTTTCGACAGCAGGATTGCTATTAAACAGCTCGGCTTGAAAAGAATGATTGAAAGGCGTACTGAATGGCTGTTCGGTCAGGCTCTTAACGGCAAAATTGATTATAAGAACAGCGACGGGAGAGAATTTGTTCATGATTATAATTTCCCGAATTCTACAATCGGTAGCTTCGCTGCTGCTGATTACTGGGATAAGGCAGGCAACCCTCTTCACCAGTTAAGACAACTTGCTAAAACTTTCAGATCATTAAACAATCAGCTTGCTCCAGACTTAATTATTATGGGCAGTAAAGCAGGTGATGCCTTCATGAATAACGAGCATATTGAAGCATGGCTCAAATCTCCGGGCGTTCAGCTCTTCCAGTCTCAAAATCCTTTAGCTCGCGGGGAAGCTCAACCTTTAGGTATTCTTGAAGGGGCTGAAGTGTTCGAATACTCAAGCACATATGATGACGATGCAGGCAAGACAAAAACTTATATCAAAGATAATTATGTTTATCTCACTAATTCCACGTTATGGCGTTTGTTCTACGGGGCTATTAATGACTTCAGCGCAGGTAATCCGCCTCTCGTTGCTAGAGAATTTTTCTCAAAAATGGTCTATAGTCCAGACGGTAAAGCACTCGACATTTACGTTGAAAGCCACCCACTGCCCGTTATCGTTAGTAATCTCGCCGTCGTCAAAGCGCAGGTGTGTTAGCCTTGAGCTACTGCACCATTGATGACGTTATTCACGAATTCCATCCTACTTTAAAGAAAAGTTTTGAGAGACAGTACAATGCTGAAGCTCTTGAAGAAAATCTTGCAAAACATATTCAGAAGGCGCACGATTTCGTTAATGCCTCTTTAGCTCGAAAATATTCCATTCCGTTAAAAAAAGCTACGTCTACCGTTATCTCGGCTGAGTGTAAAATCGCTGCTTACTTCGCAGGCATTGCACTCACTGAGAAAGACGAAATTCTTAAAGATAAATACGAGATTGCTCGTGAAATGCTTGATAATCTTGTTGAAGCTGATAACGCCTCTCTCGTTGATGATGGTTTGACTGATGATGATATTGCACCAGACGTTGCTTATGGAACTGATGCAAAAATTTTTACAAGTGAATTATTAGAAATGTGGTGATTGCAGTGAACTTAAAAAATTGCCCATTCTGTAACAGTAAAGCCTCAGTTTACGAAAGTATTTATGAAGGCAAAAAAGTTTTCTTTATTGACTGCGAAAATGGTTGTGTTAGTACTCCTGCCAGTGAGAATTTGCAATTAGTTATAGATGACTGGAATAAACGTTCTGACCTAACCAAAGAAAATGATGATGGCCTGTTATCTTGCCCGTTCTGCGGTGGTAATGCTTGTATAAATGAATTTGATTGCGAAGGAAAAACTTTTCTATCAGTCATATGTGAGGATTGTCAAATAACTTCTCAGGCAAGCGATAACGAACAGGATATTATAAAGATTTGGAATAATCGGCATGGAGATTAAAATTAAAGTTGAAGGTTTATCTAAGGTTAAAGGCAATCTCAAGAAAAAAATTAATAACCTGCAAGACCTGACACAATTTTTCAAAAACGTAGGGGCTTATGTTGTTCGACAGACTATTAATGAACGCTTTGGAAAAGAACAATCTCCAGACGGCTCTAAATGGCAGGTTCTATCTCAGGCTAGAATAAAACAACGTAGAAAACGTCATAAAACAGGCAATATGAAAATCTTGCAGGATACTGGAAATTTACGGCAAACTATTGAAAAACAAATTTCTATTGCTAGAGATCATGTTATTATCGGCTCTAATCTTAAATACGCAGCTATTCATCAGTTCGGTGGAACTATTCACTTCAAAAAGAAAAAAGGCTCAGTTACTATCCCTGCAAGACCTTATTTAGGCCTTAACGAAAAAGATAAACAGCATATTGCTAAAATGTTGCAAGGATATATTAATCGTCATGTACTCGGAAGCATTTAATTTACTATGTGAAATCTTAGATGACCAGCAGCTTAATGACTATATAAAAGAAATTACAGGCAAAAATTTAACTATCATTAATTCAGGTGTTCAGATTGACACTCCGGCAGCTCGCATTGCTTTAACTGGCGGGGATTACACTCGGAGCATTAACACTAACGGGGAAGTGAATTTTTCCGTTGCTTTTGATATGCCTTTGTGGAATGACAATGCTTTTGAACAGGCTGTTGACTTCCTTGATTACGTCATTCCTATTTTCTTTAGTTACGGCTCTGGTCTTAATAACAAAAATATAATCACTCGTGCTAGTCCTGTCATTCACGAAATCGACCCGGAAAAAGATTTCTGGACTATCACTATCAATCTCACTATTAAAATCTTAATCTCTTAGGAGGTGCTTTTCTCATGCCTAGAATTGCTGATGATATTCTTATCGGCGGTATGAGGCTTTATCTTGTCGAAGAAAATAACGGCGAAAAAGAATATTACGATTTAGGCTGGATGTCTGGCGAGTTCAAAATGGAAGAACAAGCTGACTCTACTGCTATAAAAGAATCTGAAGGCTCAACTGTTCTTAATCTGGCAACTAATAAAGAAGCTCACTTTACATTCAGTATGCTTGAATGCAATTTACAGACTTTGCTTAAACTCAATCCCTCTGCTGTCGAAATTGGCGGGACTGGTGATACTACAGCGGACGGAAAAGGCTTTGCTGTTGGAACTTATCAATCAGATAAAACTTTCACTTTTGAAGCATGGTTAAAAAAACGTTCAGGGAAATATCTTTGCGTACGAATTTATAAAGGCAAGGTTTCTGGCAACCTGACTACTTTACTGCTTAATCAGGATAGCGAAAGTCCTATTGATATTGACATCGTTGCTCTCGGTGATGATTCAAAGAATACAAATCATAACCTTTATGAAGAGTTTGAATGTGAAGCTACTAAAGCTCCAAACGGAGGCTGGTAGTCATGAAAGAACTGTTAGAAAAAAATCAATCTGTTACTATTCAGGGGAAAGAATATAAGCTCCGTGAAATGTCTCTTGCTGAGAAAATAAAAATTTTAGACGTTGTCGGTGATTTCATAAAAGATATTACAAAACATGCTTTCTTCAAAAAAGTTGAAGGTAGCAGTACTCCTAAATTTTTTCTTGATGATGAAATAGGCTTAGACGCTCTTAATATCGATAAAATTATTTTATCCAGTGTCCAGGCTTTACCAGAAATTCTAAAACTCTCTGTACCGGACTTTACTGATTGGCAGAATTTACCTGAATCACAATCTCGCGAAATCTTGAAAGATGTTCTTGAAATAAACGACTTCAAAGGCTTCATTGCAAATTTTATCTCTCTGGCAACAGCAATTATCCGCTAAGTCAGGCTGTTGTCGCGTCTCATATTGATTTAAATCTAATTCTCTACCGTTATCCTGAATCCATTTCAAGGAGCTTACTTAATGCTGCTTTAGCTCCTCCGTTCTGGATTCAGGAAATTTTTAATTCTTTGTTTAAATCAAAATCGAAAGGAAGTGATATATATCATGGCAGACGTTGAAGGCCTTAATCTCAAAATTACTGCTGACGCTTCGCAAGGCGTTAAAGCTGTTGGTGAATTTGCTAAAGCTACTGAACAAATTAAAGATCAAACTGTCGAAATTAAAGTTGAAGGCAAAATGGACAGTTTGGGCAAACTTCATAAAGCTAACGGACAGTTTATGACTATGGGCGAGAAAATGGCCGCTCAGTTCAATTCAGCTTTTATGAAGAGTATTTCTGAATGGTCGGTAAAACTTGATAGCTTCGGGAAATCTTTAGAAACAAAATCAGCTCAAATTCTCAAACCTATAATCGCAGGACTTACAGCAGTTAGCAGTGTAGTTGCTCTCGTTACTAAAAATGCTCTTTCTATCGGCGGCGGCTTTGAAGCTCAGATGACTAACGTTAAAATTATCTCTGGCGCTACAACTCAGGAGCTTGACGCTCTCACTAAGAAAGCTCGCGAAATGGGAGCTACTCTTCCGATTACTGCTAAAGACGCTGCTCAGGCTATGGAACTTCTTGCTCAAAGAGGTACTAAAGCTAAAGATATTCTCGCTTCTGTTGCTGATGTCTCCGCTCTCGCTATATCGCAAAATATCGATATGGCTACCGCTGCTGACTTGTTAGGCACTACTATTACTAACTTCGGCTTAAGTGTTGAGGACGCTTCTAAGATTACTGACATTTTCAATAACGCAAGCAACCAGTCCGCTATGAATATTTCTAAGCTCGTTGCTGCTATGAAATACGTCGGACCAGCTGCAGGGGCTCTCGAAATTCCTTTAGAGAAAATCGTCGCTGCTATGGAAGCTGCTGCTAATGCTGGCCTTACTGGTGAAATGATTGGTACAGGCTTAAGCATGACACTTACTAAACTTGCAAGCAGTTCCTATATTTTGGGCGTTAATACCCGTAACCTTGACGGGTCTATGCGTACACTAGACGAAATCTTCACGGACTTAGCTAAAAGGGGCATGACTGCCGCTGACGCTAATAATATTTTCGGTCAACGTGCTGGCAAAACTGCTATTGCTCTCGCTAAACATTCTGCTACTCTTCTTGAAAATGAAAAGAACGTACAAAAATGGGGCGCAACTCAGAATGCCGTCATAGAGAAAATGAAAACCTGGCCGAATATCTGGAACTCTTTTCAATCTGCTCTGGAAGAAGTTCACATTGAGATTTTCGACCAAATCAAAGAACAATCTAAAAATGCTATTTCTAGTGTTGCTAATCTCACAAGAACTTTTTCTGAATGGATTAATAAAACTCAGCTTGCAGGAAAAACTTTAAATTCTTTTCTTGAAGGCTTAGGGTTCAGAATTCCGGGCAGTTCAGATTTCAAAAAATTACTTGATACGTTTGACGTTCAGGCATTCTTGAATAAGATTAAGAATTTCGGGGCAAGTATTAAAGGCATTGCTGACAGCATTGTCAGTTTCTTCAATATGGTCAAAACTCCTTTGAAGTTCCTTATTGAAAATTTAAGCACGTTCGCTACTATTTCATTTTGGGGCTGGATTATTGGCAAGGGCGCTCAAGTCCCTATTGCTATTATGAGTTTAGCTACAGCGTTCTTGACCTTGTATAATAATTTAAAGTTAATTACAAGTCTTAATCTTACAAACTTAATTGCTCTGCTCTCTAATCCTGTAACTATTACTATTGGAACTGTTGCCGGTGTGGGTCTGGGAATTAAATATCTTTATGATGAAGCTAAAGAAGCTCAGAAATTAAAAGATGAAAAAATTAAAATTCAGCGTGAAGTCGAAAAATTAAATTACACAGCTACTATTGACGTAAACTTTAAAATGGCTACAGGGTTTGAAAATATACCTGAATCATTAAGTAAAGCAACTCAGGAGCTACAAGATTCACTTAATGAAAATATTACAGCCATGCAAAATGTCTTCAAAGAAAAAATTGCTGAAAGCACAAATGAAGTTACTCAAAATTTAGAGAACATAAAAGATAAAGCTAAAATTACTGCTAATGACATTACTGATGCTATAGCTACTTTATATAGCAAAGCACTTCATGCTGATATAAATGCTTTTGAAGAATTAGATACAGTTGGCGTTAAAATAGTTGAACTCTTAAATGAAACTGTTTATAGAACAGGCAAGGCTTATGAACAAACTAAAAAACTTGTAGATATTTACAAAAAAGTTAATAAAGTAAAAAATGAAGCTCTTGCACCTCAAAAAACTGAAGCTGATTTCTTCAGTGAAGACATTTCTTCCAACCTCAAAAACGTTTTATCTAATATTAAGCCTGAAATAGAACGCTTCAAAAAATTATTAGGCGGCAATAATATTCAGCTCGCTGTTAATGTTAGCCTTGATGAAGCTCAGAAAAATATAAAAGAGTTCATTAAAAAAATTTCTGAAGAACGAAAAATACCTGAAAAACTAGTTGAGCAAGGTGTCTTTAATCAGCTAAAAACTTTAGCAGCTCAGGGAAGCAATGTAGCTCAATCTCTTGTCAATGGCTTTGAAGGTGCAAGTACTGAACTTGATAATTTCATTAGTAAGTCTCAGGATATGATTAATTATCTCGGAGCTTCACCTCAAAAATTTTTGCCAGCTTTAAATAGTCTCGCTAAGAATATACAAAAGATTGATCCGGTTACAGGCAAAATAACAGAAGATTTCAAGAAAGCTCATGACGCACTAAAACAGTGGAGCAATATTACTTTCGATAAATTAACTAAACGTATTCAGAATATGCGCAAGGCTGTTGAAGGCGGCTTCCTTGATAAATCGGCTCTTGAACGTGAATATAAAAATGCTCTGAGCCAAATTACTTTGCAGGTTAAGACTGAATTAGAACCTACACGAGATTTATATAAAACTCAATCTAATTATGACAGCGTTTTTGCTTCCGAAGTCTATTCAAGAATGTTTGAGCTTGGCGGTGATGTCTTTGCTGATAAGATGAAGCAGGATTTTCAAGGCCAGACAGGCGCAGCTATGGGGCACGCTCTTGCTGTTTATCTTAAGAAAGAATTGAACGGCGATAACGCTCCTATTTTTAAAGTCAATGGTATTAAACAGGAAACTCAGCAAATCAATGACCGAAATAATGAAATTTTCAACCTTCAGCAAGTCGCACAGACTTTTGACAATATAGCTACACGTATTGAAAATATCAATATTCAAGCTCCAGCTGCTCCTGTTGCTCGCGACTATACAAGCTCTATTGCTCAGGTCGTCAATGAGATTAAAATTCTGAATAATTCTATGCTTGCTGTAGAAAATGCTGTTAAGGCTCTGAATATCACTCAGAATGTTGACAATACTTCAGAGAATAATAATGTGGATTTAGCTCCAGTTATTAGCCTCATTCAAAATCTTGTTCAGGTCAACACTAATAACAGCTCGCAAATTGTTAATGCTGTTAATAACCTGAATAATGCTACAACTAATAATTACAATATTGATATTCATCAAGAAGGCTTTAACATTCAGAAAAAATCTGATGCTGATAGTCTCGCAAGGTCTACTGCAGGCGCAATTCGCACTGGATTAGGGAACGGAGGCGTTTAATTTATGGCTGACGCTCTATACCGTTCATATTCTCTTGAGAAAGACAGCAACGGCACTTCTGGCAGTCTGACTTATTACGAAGATTCGCCTAAATCTCCTTTTGATGTCGGTGATACTTTTTCCCCTATATCCGGCGGGCCTTTACTTAACGTTAGCAAAGTCAGCATAAAAGATAACGTCATTGGTATTGAAGCTGGCAAAGTTAAAAGACAATGGCAAATTACCGTTGAAGGCAGTACTGATGCTGTTTCTACAAGTACAAGCTCTGATATTCGTTATAACTTCACTATCGAAGCTAATGAAAATTCAGGCTCTATGGAAGTTATTAATAAAGGGTCGGCTCCAGCTATCACTTTAAAAATAGGCGATAAATTTACTATTCCGGGTATCGGCAAAGTTACTTGTTCCAAAGTCAATGGCAGTGATGATTATGACGATAACGGTTCTCATATCTGGTCAGTTACTTATGAAGGCTCTACTAAAGTCAAAAATTATGACGCTGATTCTGAACTTCCAGATAACGAAGAAACTATCACGTACGAACTTAACGGCATTACAACTAGAAGCGTTGCAGGTGAACTTATCGCTCTTAGACGCTCGGCTACTCCTATTACTAAGAAAAATTTTACTGTTTATACGAATTCCGCTAATCCTGTTGCTACTATTGGTAGCACTTACAATGATGGTATCGTTCTCAGCGAAAGCATTTCTCATGAAGTTATTAAGTCGGACGATGTTATTACTAATTCTTACTACAAACATGATATAGAGGTCGAAAGCTAATGCTCGTTTTAGATTTCAATCTTAATGACTCAAAGAACGGCGGTAAAGTTACAGGCTTCAACTATTCTCGCAGCCTTAATGAATTAGTTTCTTCATGGTCGGCTACTGTTGCTGGAGGGACTTTCACTGCAGGGGAGTTCATTAGCTTTTCTGGTGCTATGACAAACGGCATTATCTCTAATGCTTATAAAGACAGCGACGGATTATGGCATATTGAAGGCAGAGACGCAGGCGTTAAATTAATGCGTTCTACTCCGGATATTTCTGAAATCCCAAATGGTAACGCTAAGCAAGTTATTTCGTATCTCGCTAATTTTTGTGATATTTCTCTCAATATGTCTGCCAACGGCTTATCTGGCTTCAATGTCAGGTCTTGTATCTCTGGTTCTACTTGTGCTGAAGCTATTTTAGAATTAGCTATGTTGAGCGGCCTTATCGCTTTTATTGATAATTCAGGCGTTCTTAATGTCGTTCAACCTACGAAAAGCACTCCGACTTTTAATATTATTCTTGATGATTCAGGCTCTAATATTGACTTAGACGGCTATGCTACTCAAATCATAGTAAATCTTACTAGACGTAAATGGCCGGATGAAGACGATGAAAGCTCTGGAAGCGGACAAACTATTTATTACACGGGCACAACTCCTTCTACAAGTCCTAATAGAGTTACTTACAGCGGGTCTTTTTCTAACGGCAATTATTCCGTTACTAAACTTGAACCCTTTGATGTCGTTGAAACTTTACAATGTTCATTCACTGATAATGAACATAATATTTCTATTACCGTTACTGAAAATCATAATTACGATTACAAATCAAAAATAATCTGGCGTGATAATCAGGAATATGTGTTATTCGCATTCGTTGAAACTGGATACACACTGACTAAAGTTACTCAGGGAACTTACACAACTTCAGAAAATGAAGATTTAACTTTCACTGAGACTACTACTGAAACTATGAACCGTGAGTTTTCTATCTATTATGATGATTTTAATGTTGCTGAAGACTGGGCAGGACAGCTCGGAATGATGACTACTGAAACTATTACAAGAAGCACTGTCAGGGAAGGCGGTAAAACTTTAGAAGCAAATATGCCTGCTTATTCGCCTCCGTTTGATTCTCAAATTAGCAGGAAATTCACTCAAGAAAATTTCGGCAGAGGCTTGCTTTGTAATGAAGTCGAGAAAACTTATGAGGCCAGACAGCTCGGCTCTATCGCTCCGGTTAAAGTCAACGGCGAGAATATTCCGCATTTCTTAAATAACAGTAATCTTGCTATTCAGACGCATTCTACTCCCCAATGGGTGCAGGTCAATCACTATAGAACTTATTATGATCGTTATAACAGAGATGGTGATTGCATTCTTTCTACTCAGTCGGAATACTCCGATGACGGTGCTGAATGGCTTACTGCTCATAATATTAATGATACAGGCGACGAGAATATTAACGAGTACGAAAAGGCTTACGCTAAGTTCTCTCAGAATTCAAAAGGTCTGAATATTTCTCAAGGCTCTTCATCTATTAATAGTTCGTGGCAGTTCGTAGAGCTTCAGGGACGTATGAAAAACACTTCAAGTGATAATGAACAAGGACAGGCTTTAGGCAATATTTCTGACTGGTACAACAACGGCGAATTCATTAACAGTGCTGTATGTCCGTTCTATAATGACTCGTCTAAGTCCTGCAATATTTACAAATTAGCTTTAGAGGCTTCTTTCGGAGAAAAATGCTTCCATAGTAAAGGCACTGTTGGATGGACTGTCTGTAACAGGTCTTTAGCTGCTCTCGAACTCGCTAGGCAGCAGGATATTGCTCAGGTCGAACACGTTATTATAGGCTCCGCAAGTGTCGCTACTAATAGAACTAAAGCAGGCTATCAACGCGACATTTACATTGATGAATTACTCTCTGATACACAAGCTCAGAATATTGCTGATACTATCGCTCAGAATATTTTGAACGTTAAAGGCTCTAAGGGGATTCGCAAGTCCGTTGTCGTCCCTTATAGTCCTAATATTCAGCTTAACGGCTCTATCGTTGAAGTCTCTCATGACTGGGAAAATTTGCAGTCTACTATCAGTTACCTTATTGAGGGCGATATTCCAGACTTCATGATTTCTCAGAGCGTCGCTAGTATCGCTGCTTTCGTTACTGCTAGAGAAAATTCTCGCGTCAATATCCCTAAGTATGGCAGTGTCATATCAATTAATGACGGTAATGCTTTCGTTCAGATTGGTAACTCTGCTTTCAGCTGCACTACAAGGCTTAAAAATTTAAGTATCGGCGACATTGTCTTAGTCTCGTTCGCTGCAGGTAATAAATTAAGAGGTCAGGTGATTGCTCGAT
This sequence comes from uncultured Fretibacterium sp., assembly GCA_937915755.1. Classification (GTDB taxonomy): domain Bacteria; phylum Synergistota; class Synergistia; order Synergistales; family Aminobacteriaceae; genus JAFUXM01. The sequence goes on from CALGGR010000296.1 coordinate 23,850, forward strand.
TATGATTCCGGCTAAAAATTATTTTTCAGGCGGGTTAGGCAAGCTCAAAAATATTGGCGGGTCAAGGTTCTTTACTACTCCGCATACTGTTCAAGTTCCGGCTGAATATGAAATTATTTCAGGTTCTCAAGGTGAATTTATTGCATGTTCACTTGACGGGCGGTTATGGTTATTCGATGACAAATTAACTGTTCTGAAGTGGAATTCAAGTTCATTAAGAATGGAAATTGCAAAGTCTATAGAAATCGGTGATTTAGCTTTTATTGCTCGTGGTATTGACTGGATTTTGACAACTAGTTCATTCTTTCAGGTCTTAGATGAAGCTCCTTATATTTTCTCTGAACAGGTAAGCTTTAATGAAAATTTCAGCGTTGATAAATTTTATTCATTTTTACCGGAAATTTCAGGCTGGCAGATTATTAAAAATTTTCTGGTCAGACGTTCAGGCAATGAAGATGAGGCTTCGTTACATTCTCTCAGCATTCCAGCTAGTTTATATCTTACGCATTTAGATGACGGAATTTACGGCAAAGATAATTCTCATATCGGCATAGTTTCTATTGAAGATAACGGGAGCGGTTATGAACTCGTTATTTCGCCTGATTACTCGACAGCTACTAACGTCTCAGGTCTGGCATTTCTTGATAAAACTTTGTACGGCTTCAAGCTCAAGCAAGATAGTTCTATGTGTCCTATGTCGGCTGACAGTCTGCTATACAATCCGGAGGCTGGCTCATGGAGCAACGTTTTTGACGGCAATGACACTTCAGGCAACATTTTCTTTGACCCGTTCAATTACAAAGCTCTTGCTGTTCGTGATGACGCTGTTAATTTGCTTCCAGAGAAAAAGATATTTACTGCTAAAGGCATTTCGCAATGGTTCGCTCCGACTAAGAATATTGCAAATATTACAAGTGATTTTACAATTGCTCCGCTCGAACATGACATTTTGACTACTCATTTGAGTTCGGGACTGTACAGAGAAATTCTGCACCAGAAGGATTTAGCGTTGAGTTCGAGAGCTTACTTAAACTATAAATTGTCGATCGGTGAAAATGAGAATGTGCTGCAATTTAATAAGATTGCTTGTAAACAGAAAAAACAGCAGGAAAGATATATTAAGCTGCTTGTTAGACCTGTTGATGATTTTGATTATGATTTTGATTTTATATATGATTATTACATTGATGGTCATTATTGTGATAGTCATTATTATTATGTACATACGTTGTATGATGACATTCCATTTTTTTATACTTCTGTTGAAGTATTAGAATATTATGCTTTAGCAGGTAAACAGTGGGGTTGGGATGGAGCAGGAATTAATCCACCAGACAAAGAATGGAGAATAATAGATGGTAGGGATATTTCTAATTGGTGGAAAAGAACAGATGATAATTTTCAATATAGCTATCCTAACACATTAGGTGGACGCTATTATTATTTAGATTTAGATACTAAGTCTTTAATTGTTCAAGAAGAATTAATAGATGTAGGCTCTAAATCTTATATGTCTCATAATAGTGCTTATGTAGTACATTCATTTAATTTTATAGAAAATGAAATATTTCGATTAAGAATAACATATGAGCTATATAATAATGAATATTGGGGCAAACAAGATAATGAATATAAAAATCTTATAAATACTTCTACACTTTATTCCAATTGGGAAAAAATCTCAAATAATAAAATATCTGTTATCAGAATTTCTAAACTCACTAATGCTTCATACTTCTCTATTGAGTTTAAAGAAAACAATACTGGAACTGTTTATACTCTCGATATAGAAAATACTAATGAACTACCGTATAAAAGCACTAAAATTTATGATTTCCGTAATAAATCTACAGGAGAAATTATTCACGTTATTTTTCTCATTAATGAAAACATGATTAAACACGTTTTACTTATCAGCAATTTTGAAATCTAAAAGGAGTAACTTGCTTTGAACTGGTCTTACAAAAACAACACGGGCAGCACTATTTTTTATCGCAATTCTATCTGGCAGCCGGGCGATGAGTTACAAACTCCGTACCCTGTGCCGCCTTCTCTAGGCTTAACTTGCATTCAGGAGGGTGACGCTCTTGACCCGGTTCTTTTTCACGATGACGTTATTATTCAGGCGGGGCAATCGGTTTATATCGCTCTTGCTGAGCCGACACTCTCTCATAATGTCGATCTCTCTATCTCTTGCATGACTGATGATAACGGCGTTGAATGCAGATTTAACAGCTCAAGAAATAAGCCTATTCCTATTGATATTCGCGGCTTTTCGCAGGTCTTGAACTGGGAGCTGTGCTCTTTGCTCTTTTTTAATAACACTAGTGAAACTGAAGCTATTATCAGTATTACTGCTTTTGAGGCGGTGTGATTTTGACGTGAGTTTAATTATTTTTCCCAGAGGTAGCTCTGGAGGGTCTGATACTTCAGGACTTACTAATTTAAGTACTCTTAGAAAATTTTCTACTGACAACAACGGTAACTTATGTTTTGACGGAAATATTATTTCAAGCTCCGTTGAAATCCCTTACAACGTTACTCTTACAAAGGCAATTATAGAGCAGAAATTTATTGAACTGCCTCTTGATTGTGATACATCAAAAATTATTACCCTCAGCATTCAGGGTATCCAGATACAGCAGGGGGTCTATTGGGAGGTGCATGAACAAACTTATCCGGATAAAGATTTAATCGCGTGGAATGGGCTTGAGCTTGAAAATCTTGCTCAGGTTGGAGACAAAATTTTTATTTCATATTACAGAAAGTAGAGGTAATCTTTTATGAGTTCTATCGACAGACGTTTTCTTAATATTAGCATTATCGTTAATGGCGTTGCCAATCAGCCCGCTGTCGGCGTTCCCGCTGGCACTCAGTATATCGTAGGCGACACTCCGGCTGCCGCTTTCGCTACTGCAAGTTCAAATTCTATCGCTCGCTATGACGGCTCTAACTGGACTTTTACTGCTCCGAAAACTACAAGTCTTGAAGTTTTCGACATTTCTAAAGGCCAGCTCTTAAAATTCACAGGCTCTAGCTGGGAGGTCGTCGCGTCTCTCACTGTCCCTCCTGTACTTGATATTATTGAGACTGGGGCAGCTAATCCGGCTACTTGTGCTGAAGGTGATACTTTCCTTAACACTTCAGACAAGAAAATTTACACTGCTACGGCCGAGAATACTTGGGACTCTGGCACGGCTTTAACTGATGGAGACCGTTACGCGTCAAGCACTGACAATAAAGTCTATACGTTCGACGGGGAAGATTTCGTTACTGACACTTTACTTGACGGCGTAAGTTTCTATAACAGAGCTGACGGACTGCTCTACATCTACGACAAGTCTAACGGCGCGTTTTTAAAGGTCGGGGCTGATTTAGTCCGCTTCACTGAAGTTCACACTCTTACTGCTACTGAAGCTACCGCTAAACAGTTCCAACTCACTAACAGCATTGCAACTGGTCATGAAGCTAACGTCCTTCTTTTCGTGTCTGGCGTTGCTCAGGCGGCTAACGTTGACTTCACGGCTAACGGTAACATTATCTCCTGGACTGGTAAGGGGCTTGAAGCTATCGGCATGACAGCGGGCGATCTCTTTATCATTCATTATTTAAAATCTTAATTCTTAATTCTTAAGAGTAAATATTTATCATGTCTCAGGTTGCGGAAAAATTTTTACCGCTCTCTCTTAGTGAAATCGTTAATTCTCTCGAAGAACTCAGCGATTCTCTTGAAGAACTCAAAAATACTATTGAAAGTTACGACTTCGAGAATTTATCTTCAAAACTTGATGAACTAACAGATGAACTCGACCAGCTCAAATATAATGTAGAAGGCGTTGACTTAGATGATATTCAGAACACCCTTGATAATCTACAGAATCAAGTTGATAGCTTAGAGGATGTTACTGACCGTATTGACAGTATTGAGAATAAAACTGATGAACTCGAGGATAACATTTCTAACCTCGAAACAAGAATCGATAATCTTGGTGAATCTGCTTCAAGCGAGGATATTTCTGACCTTGAAAACAGAGTTGAACAGGTTGAAAACGTTTCTGAAGAATTCTTCGATATTTAACTTTTCTTCTTTTCTTATAGGCTGTCATGGCTTACTCAAGCTATGAGGCCTCTTTTTTTTTATTAGGAGGTAAGTGTATATGAGATTTGAACACTATGAAATTATTAATATAGATCATAAAAAAATTTCGCAAACATCAACATGTCCAAATGATACTCAAGTGTTACATGACATTATTTCTAAATTCGACAGCGACATTATAATTTGTGAAGCTGAGCTCTTTTCTGACTTTTACAGATTCTGCAAATACACTATTGCCTATAGTAAGTATATTCACGAAAAAAATTATCTTGAGAGAATAGCAGACGGTGCTCAGTTTTTAGGTGAAAAAGTTTGCGTTATCTGTGATGATTATGATGCCGCAGAAAAAATTTTATCTTCCTGCCTAATTATGAACATGCAAATCCTGTGTGTGTATTTCGGCGATAAAGAAAAAATTTCAGAACTGATAAATAACCTGCTTCAATGTGCTAAATGGCATAAATACTTTATCGAAAGGAAAAGTTATATCTATGACAAATAAAGGGTGTAGTAAATGATAGACCGAAGATTTCTAAATATAGGCTTCACAATTATTGCTATTGCAAATTCTCCAACTCAAACTCCTGTTCAGGGTGAACAATACATCGTAGGCAGTGCGGGGGAAGGCGACTTCTCTGACATTCCTGCAAACTATATCGCACGATACAATAATTCTGCATGGGAGTTCACTGAACCAAGGGCTAGCACCCTCGAAGTCCTTAATACTTCAACAGGTGATATATTACGTTATAACGGTGCTGCATGGATTACTGTTGCCTCGATAAGTAATAGCTCTCTTGTCTTGTCATATACAACTGGCACTATTCTCGGCGTTTTAAGCAATCCTGCGGGGATCATTCCTCAAAAAGGCGACCAATTCATTGTAGGTGATAGCCCTGCAGGGGATTTCTCTCAAGCTACAACAGGGGCTATCGCTGTTTATAATGGTGAAGACTGGAGCTTTATCACTCCCGTTGCTGGTGAATTTGAATTCGTTAATATCAACAACGGACAAATTTTGCGCTATACCTCAAACGGCTGGGAATGTATCGCTCAGGTCTCTTTGGCTGGTAATGTCCGCTCCATTGAAGTAATTGATAAAGGAACTGAGGCTCAGGCTATCGGCGATAACTGGGACTTTAGCGATGTTCGCGTCCTCGCTCATTATTCACGCGGATATACTACAGAAATTACAGGTATGTGCAGCTTTTCTCCGGCTCAGGGTACAATAATTACAGATGAAGAACTAAAACAAGTTACTGTCTCTTTCACTGATATTGGCGGAACTGTTTCTAATACTTTTACAAGACAAGCTGTAGGCAATAATAGCTTTTTGAAGTATTTTAATTGTTATACTAACTATTCTAATAATAATCTGTATCTCGTAAACTTTAACTCTTCTCAGTTTCAATCTGACTATTCTCCTGATATAAACATTTATTCGACAGTCCTAACGGGTAATACTGTGAGAAATGTTATACTCGGAAACGTTAATAGTTCATCATTAAACATGAATTTATATTCTGCAAGCCCTGTTAATATAACATTTTCAAGTTCAGAATATAACTATACTAATCCGTCTTTACGTTTCAACGGTTATGAATTTAACGCTCATATACAGCTTCCAGCAGGTTTAAGTGATTGCAGTTATATGTTTTATGACTGTTCGAATTTCAATCAGTCCGTTAATTTTCCTGATACTGTAACTAATTTTTACGGCTTATTTTCTAACTGCCAGAACTACAATAAAACGGTCAATATTCCTGACTCTGTTACAAACTGTGTTGAGATGTTTAGTAATTGTACTCTGTTTAATCAGCCGATTAATATTCCGGACAGCGTTAAAAATTGTGCCTATATGTTTTACAACTGCCTGTCTTTTAATCAGCAGGTTACACTTCCTGATTATGTTAAAAACTGTTATAGCATGTTCTATAACTGCCAGAGATTTAATCAGCCTGTTAATATTCCGAATACTAGTGACTATGAAGCTCTAGCGCATATGTTTCATAACTGTTACAACTTCAATCAGCACGTTAATATTCCGAACGGTGTTATTAATTGTTACGAGATGTTTAGTAATTGCTTTAATCTCAATCAGAGTATTGTTTTCCCTGCAAGTGTTAATAACATGTATAATGCGTGCTGGAACTGTTTAAATATCTCTGACATCTACATTTACTGCAATAATAATGTTAATGTTACCAACTTAGTTGGCGGCGATCGGATTAATGCTGCACGAAATGTAAATATTCACTGCGCTAATCTGGCTATAATAAACAAAACTAGTTACGGCGTATATCCTAGTATCAGCTGGGACGCTAATTTGTACAACTCAAAATATAAAATTCAGCTTACTACGGTGATGTAATCATGATTGACGTTATTATTCCGGCTTATAAAGCTCAAAATACTATCTTGCGCACTCTCTCTTCGATAGTTACTCAAACTATTCTTCAGGAGCTTGAAGTGATTATTGTTAATGATTGCTGCCCTAACGGTGATTATCTGGATTTCGTTAATATGTTCAGTCCTTATATGAAAATACGCGAAATTAAGCTCGATAAGAACAGCGGACCGGGACTTGCTCGACAGAAAGGCATTGATGAAACTCATAATTCCTATTTCACTTGCATAGACGCTGATGATACTTTCGCAAGCTCTATTGCTCTCGAAACTTTAAAATCAGCTATTGAAGAACCTTGCATTCTTCCTAATGGCCAGCAAATTAAAAATGCTTTCAAGTGCGTTTCTTCTACTTTCATGCAGCTCGGTGAAGATTTGAAACATATTGTCTCTCATCAGGGCGGTGATATGGTCTGGATGTTCGGTAAATTGTACAGGCGAGATTTCATAGAAAAATACAACATACACTTTAACAGCACCAGAGCTAACGAAGATACTGGTTTTAATACTTGGGTCAGGCTTATTTGCGATAGCCCTGAAGAACAGATAAGAGCTATAAATGAATGCACTTATTTCTGGCATAACAAAATCGATTCTATAACCAGAATTAATAACGGTCAGTATCAGTATGATCAGTGTCTTTGTGGCTGGACTGACAATATGATTTACGCTATCCAGAATGCTCGAAAGGCCAGGCCTTTTAACGGCAATATTACTCAGTGGATTGTTCATGTCATGATTGAACTTTATTACTACTATGTCGAATGTTATAAAAACAAGCCAGTCTTCGCTGCTCAGGCTTGGGAATATGTTAAAAAATTTTACTTCCATTGCTATAAAGGTATTAAAGACATGATTTCAGACGAGGCTTTTAGTGAAATGTTCTCTTTCGACAGTATGAATAAATGGCAGCAGAGTGGCTTAGTCGGCGTTATTCCTCATATCGGCATTCGCGAGTTCATGGAAAAATTAAATAATGAACCTTATGACCCGGAAGATATTTATAAAGTCTGGGAAAAAATTCCTGAGAATTTAAAGCAAAATAATATTACGTGTGGCGTGTGTCCTGATGGCTACGCAGAAAGAGGGTGATATTCATGGTTCAAGACACTGAACATTTCAAAGTAACAGAATTTGCCTGCAAGCACTGCGGGAAGAACTTAATTGACCAGAGAGTTATCAACATGGCTGAAGAAATAAGGCAGAAGCTCGGCGTTCCGGTTCGTGTGAATTCGGGCTACCGGTGCGAAGTACACAATGCCCGCGTCGGAGGCGTTCAAAAGAAATACGATAAGAACGGAAATTTAATCAGCAAAGGTTCTAAGCATATGTACGGTCTTGCAGCTGACTTGTCCTGTTCACTAGGGGCAATCAAGATGAAAGAGGCTGTGCAGGCTCTCAGAGCCGAAGGCAAGTTACAGGATTTAGATTACTGTATAAAATACGGCAACAGATTTATTCACATTGACTGCGGCGGTAAGAGAAGCAAATTATACGAGGACAGAGCATGACTGATGACGTTTTCATTGATTTCATTCTTGGAGGTATTTACGGCTTACTTGCATGGTTCTTCGGAGGCTTGGACGGGTTGCTCAAATTATTAATCGCTCTATGCGTCATTGATTACTTATCAGGGACTTTAGTTGCGTTCTACAAAAATATTCTATCAAGTTCCACTGGCTTTAAAGGCATTATGAAAAAATGTATCATGCTCACTTTCGTAGGCATTGCTCACCTGATTGACAAACTTTTACTGGGCGACACCGCTGCTCTTAGAACCGCTGTTTGCCTGTTTTATATCGCTAATGAGGGCATGAGCATTATTGAGAACGGCGACGCTTTAGGTATTCCTATTCCAAAGGCTTTAACTAAACACTTTGCAGGCCTTAAAGACAGAGACGATCAGGAGACTGAAGAAAATAAATCATGACAAAAAAGGAGAGCACTTGCTCTCCTTATCCCAACATTGGCAAACTCGCATTCACATCAAACAAGTAATACTGCGCGTCCATCAGGCTCTCGTTATATGACTGCTGACCTTCAAAGCTCTCTATTACGTCTTGCTCTTCGTGCGTCATTTCTTCATATCGTTTGCGCGCATATCCTTTCGGCAGCCAGCCTTTCTTTTGACTTCCAAAGATATTAAATTTCTTCAGTAATCTCTCATTTGTAAATGTTAGGTGGCACGTTCCCTTTTTATAAAACGTTACTATGAAATATTTGCACTCTATATATTGCGATTGCCCGGTACTCTGCACAGCAAACAACGTGTTTTCTAAATCTACATTAGGGGTTTCTCCGTTATCAAGATAATTTAGTACCCTCTCAATATCGGATAAAACTCCATAGCCATCATGCATTGGATAATAGCCCCAATCATATTTCGCATTCCAGCGGCGAAATACTCGTAACGGGATTATTACTTTTTTATTGATCTTATACGCGCTATTCGTCTTCCAGCCGTTATAGTAATGGATATTTCCAGATACTCCGTCCGCGTCCCAGTAATGTTTATGTGAAAGCTCATCAAATAACTTGATTATTGCCTCCTCTACTCCGCTTACTATGTGCTTCGCTATTTCGGCCTGAAGTGTTTTTATGTTCCAGTACGAAAAATCATATCCTACAAGCTCATTTATTCGCGATAAATATTGATGCTGCAAATCGCTCGTTAAACGACCTATAAATTGCGGACTTTTAAATAACTTGTACCAATACTTTTGACGGACTTCTCGCACATATCTATTTATCGTGAATGTATCACTTTTCAGCGTTTCAAGGTCTTTCACTTCAAAACTTATTAAGCTCTTGTTATCCAGCGTATAAGCCTCATAGTCTAAGTACTCATGATAAAGCCTCAAGCCGTATTCTATTTCTCGGTTATACAGGGCTACTATTGCTTTGATAAAATCCGATTCGGCTAGTTCACTCGGCGGACGCCCTTCATACTCCTTGTATTCTTTCTCACGCAAATTCTCAAATATGAATGTCTCGCGTTTTGGCTCTGGGACTATGAACTTCACAACTGCTACTTCAATATCAGAAGGTCTCTCGGAATTCGCAAAGGCATTCTCGTAGTATTCGATTCCTGCGTTATAGTCTTCAAGTTTTTGCACCAAGTCTTTGCGTTCGTTCGTGTAGGGATTGCGGATAGTTTCTGCGTTCAGGATACATATTATTGCTCCTCCTGAGGTCTGTTGTATTTCTATCGCTTTGAGTAAGTGTTTCGCTCCGGCTGAAAACGGCGGGTTCATTATTATTAAATCGTAGTGTTTGTATGTGTGAAATGTCAGAAAATCATTATGCACTACCCTGAAGTTCTTTTCTCGCAAGATTGCCTGTAGCTCCGGCTCAATTTCTATGCAGTCAAGGCTAAACGGTTGATAAATATTTGTATATCTGGGTTTTACTGTTATTTTTTTCTCTTGAAATACAAACTCCGCTATATTTCCCTTACCAGCTGATGGCTCAAGCACACTCTCGATTTTGTTCCATTCAAGCCCCGCTGTTATCTCGTTCAATAATTTTTCTGGCGTAGGATAATAATCTTCACTCCCGATTAACTTTATCATTACTTTTTCTCCTTTCTTTAGCTGCAAGGGGTTAGCTCGCAGCTTCTATATTCGCTCTTAATGCCTCTATGTCGGCTTCCGTCCACTCTTGCGACGCTTTACCGTTCGTGATTGCAAGCATGGCTTCTTTCGCCTTCTCAGCGTCATTCTCATAACGTGCCAGATACTGGTTATACAGTTCTTTCACCGCTCCGTAATCCTTGCCCGTGTTCAGCCATTCTTTTAGTGCCTCGCCGGTCTCTGGCGTCAACATAAATACCTGACCGTCAAATAGTCCTGTCCTGTCCTTACTCACTGTGCACATATGGTTCATTCCCAAATCAAAGATTAATCCGAATTCGTATTCCATGCCATCGCGCTGCACGGGGGCTAATCCGACTTTTTTGATTTCTGATTTTCCGCGTTCGTTTTCGACTTGGATATATTCTGTCTTGCTCCTCATCGTCGCTATTATGTGAGACTTGGAGCTTAACATCGCGTCTACTAACTTGTTATGAAGGGGCGTTACTTTTCTCCACGCTGAGAATGCATTCATTCTTGAATTGTCTACTAGATTGCCCTGCATGTCTAAAAGCCCTCCTGACCCCGCCCACGCGTGCGACAGACTATCTATAATTATTACGCTGTACCCTGATTTCTCACAAAGATTTATTGCTTCAAGATATTTCTGCACTGTGTAAGGGGCTTCTAGCGTGCAAACGTCATATTCGCCTAATCCTGCATATAAATCTCCTGAGCCGTTCTCTGTGTCGATTAATACTATTCGTCCGCCTATTCCAAAGGCTACCTGTAGTGCTCCGTAGGTTTTACCTGAACCTGCTGGCCCGGTTATTCCTAATCTTAATTTCGCTTTTCTGCGTTCTGCTTTTCTGATTTCCATTGTTCTTATCTCCTTTTTTATGTTGGGCCGAAATGCTCTCAACTTTCCGGCCATTCCCGTAAAACTCTAATAGTTAGTTGCCTCCGCGTAGTTCTCTGCATCGTATGCTATATCAACGCTGATCATCTCAGCTTCATATAACTTGTCGATTAATTCCTTGAACATTCCTGAAAATGGGCACTTCTTACTCAAGCACCCGTCGCAGTCTTCATCTTCGGGAATTACTGTGCACTTCGCGCAAATTTCTTCTTCTATCCTGTCAAAATTCACGTATCTCAGCTCGGTGCATTTCTCATCGTATGTCATTCTTACATCGCCTCCGTTTCGTAGTAGCGCGCTTCTTCATCTATTTCCTTGTGGTGCCTCTCGTACTTATCAAGTAAGCCTTCTAACTCCCAGTGCAACTGGTTTATATATGTGTCTCCGTACCAGTTCACGCTTTCCATTTCGCTTATCGCATATTTCAATGCGTCCATTACCTGCTCGCTTGCAATTAATTTGTCTGTCGGCGTTATCATAATTATATGCTCCTCCTTGCTTTTGCTTGTATCCTTATGCTCTTAGGGCTTGTGAAATATCCCATTTGAGCCGCTTCATACTGACCTGATAAAATTTCTTGCAGTACGCTTCTTGCGTTATCTGACTCGTTGTTCCGGCACGCCTCGTACGTGCGTTCTAATAGCCTCTTACGCCGTGCCTCTCGCTTTGTTGACTTCCAACACGTTACTAATAGAAAAAATTTCTTCAACATGGTAATATTGCCTCCTATAGTTCAGGTATTCCTTCAACTTGCGTTGCGTTAAACACTATGAAATGTTTAAATATTTTTCGGGGACGGCCACTTAACTCAATTTCTCCGTCGGCCGTTTCCTCTGCTTTAGGGGCTGCTATACTTGCATAACATATACGCGTTCCCTTCGCTCCCTTCTTGATCTTGTACCCGTGTTCTTGCGCCTGTAAGAACGTCAGCCATCGCGGATCATTCGTTTTAAGATCAATTGCCTTGTCTGTTAATACGATTATGTTTGCCTCGCCTTGATACATGCTGCCGGTTATTGCGTTGTAGGGACTGTACATTGTCTGAACTCCTTTCGTGTATCAGCTTTTAAATTACTTCGCTGATAGTTCTTGCCTCAAAAATTTTTTGTGTGCAGATTTCTGCAAGCTCATTTTTATTTAGCTTCTTGTAATTTCTGATTGGGTCAGTCATTCCGCAAGCATGAGCTATTCCTACCATTGAGCCTTTATCTACTGTGAGTAATTTAGCTTGTATTTCTTCGGGCGTTTGACACCGTTCGATCGTTGCCTTATCATGCTCTAATACCCACTGATAGCCTTTGTAAGTCGCAGTTAAGCATTTATTATTACTACTCAGACTGAATAATTCGCTTTGCGAAGGCGTTTTAGCTTCGTATAAAAAACTTTTGATGAACTCTTTGATTTCACTTAACAGCTCTTCACAGCTCTTGTCTTCAAGGCTTATTCCGAATGCGTATGCTAATCCGTATATACTGCCTTTGTTATCTCCGTAGTTCATTAACCATTCAAGGCTCTCTATCTGATCACTGATTTGATCTAATGACAGTTCACCTGGTAAGAACTCCTGACCTAACCTGTGGCAATACGTAAATCCTGTCTCCTGCTCTAACTGTTCTAGGGTCAACAGTTCAGCTTCGACTTCTGGCTCAATCACTGTCTCAGTTTTCGCGGCTTTGTAAGTGTCATACTGCCTCAAAACTTCAAGAATGAATTCAACGCAACCGGCTTTAGTCGTAAGAACACTCTTTTCATTTGTTAATGCAGAAGCGTAAATCTTCAATATTTTTGCTTTATTGAACTGACACATAAATTCACGGCGTTCATTCTCATTCAATCTTGATAAATACGCTAAATGACTTGCTGCGTAATAAAAAACTTGCTCCGCGTCTTTCGCCGAATAAAGGCCTTTTGTAAAGAATGTGTCTTGAACGTCAAAGATTGCCTGATGTTCGTGCCTCGGCTTATTATTTATCTTATCCATAAGATTAAACATTTCGCTTAAATCTTTATCCGCCCTAGTAACTTCCTGCTCTAACTGCTCAACCGTTAAGCACTCCGCGTCTGTCTCTGTCATTTCTGACTCCTCCTCTTTGGGTGAATTCATAAAAATACTTCTCATTTCGTAAATCTCGTCGCTAAGAACATAAGCCAGTTCACTTTTCTTCATTCTTGCGTTGACTTCTGTCCCTAACTCCGCTGCCATCGCTAATAACTCAACTTTGGTATTCTCTCTGACTAATCTGTCTGAAAGTGTCCCGCTCTTGCCATAGTTAAATCTCCAAATTTCATATGCCGCTTTAAGCTGTTCCTGTGTCCTGCCGCTAAAATCTTTTACTTCATTAATCATTTTTTTTACCTCCGAAAATTTTTTTATTTTTTATTTCTATCTCGCAATTCCGCTCGCTGCCTCGCTTCCTTGCTTGATGGTGCATATTTTATAACATTTTTGTTTTAACTCAATACGTAAAAATACGTATATTAACAAATTTGTTTTAATTGAATTTTTTATATATAATGTACAAAGTAAAAAACTAAAGGACGTGATTACATGGCAAACATGAAAGACAGCAATATGACACCATTAGCAAAATTAAGGATAGACGCAGGCTTTTCAAGAGAAGATGCCGCTTCTTTATTAAATGTAGTAATGATGACCTTATATAGATATGAAACAGGTAAAACAGATATTCCTCTGGGAGTTGCTGAGAATATGGCTTCTCTATATCGTGTACCTTTTAATGACTTACGAGAAGCTGCTAGGAATACAAAAGAGTTAAAAGGAGTAGAAGCAGAGGGACGTATAAATATAGGACGGCAACAAAGAATTACTAGAATCATCAACAAATCAAAATCAAAGGAGGTCGCTCTTTCATGACAAGTCAAGACAATACATTTGAAATGTCAAGAATGGAATTATTACTCCGTGAACATTTCGCTCGTATCGATAAACAGTTTGCTGAAATGAAAGCTGACAATGCTGAATTCAAAATCGCTATTGTTAATGAAATGAATAAACATTTTGAAGGAGTAAATTCTCGTTTTGACGGTCTGCAAACTCAAATTAACGCAATGCAAAATGACATTACAGGCTTAAAACATGACGTAAATAATCTCTTTCACTGGAACTACTGTATATTAGCTATAATTATCGGAGTCTTTGTCCTTCCGAACGTCGCTGATTTCATACGGAGCTTATTCGGCCTCTTCCGTGACGGCATTGCAGGTATCTTAGCTTTATTCAAAAGGGAAAAATAATTATTATAGGGTACTATTTGATGTAGAAGATACAAATTCAAAAACAAATTATCACAACAATAAACAGCATGCCGAACACTGCGTTTTTGTTTATTTCACATCAAGACGGTTTTGCCAATCAAATCAAAACGACACAAACAACCGCTTTGGATAATGGTAAAATTGTGATAAAATAACAACAGAAACCGTGGGATCCTGTGGTCACCCCATCGCAGCGCGGTTTCTCCCATTGCAGTTCGATCGGAGACTGCACTTGATTTCGTTCCCCCCAAATGGCTTGCCCGCCCGCGGTATTTCTCGCCGGCGGGTGCTTTTTTTGTGCAGATCTGCCTCCGTTTTTATCGCTGTAACGGCTGGAAGTCTGCCTGTCGTCAAAATCACTCATACTGCTTTTGGAAACCTCACTGGAAGCGCCGGATCACGTTGATCCAGAGCTCCGCCTGAATCTGAAATAATCGAAAAACGGACGGATGCACAGTTTTTCCGGGGCCGGTCCGTCCCCACTCTCCCATCCGCATTCCTCTCATCAATCCCTGAATATACTCTTTCCCCAGACCTTTTTTCGAAAAGAAGACCGTCTTGATCAGAAAACCGGCTGTCAGAAACGGAAGATTCAAAATCCGCTGCCAGACGGGCATATTCTTTCGGATCAGGTAAAGGCTGTTTCTGGAGGTCAAAGAGGTCTTAAAGGCATTATATCTGGATCCGGAAGCACCGCTTCCCGCA
>CALGGR010000297.1 GCA_937915755.1 uncultured Fretibacterium sp.
GCTACACTTCTTATCGCAACAGGTGTATTCGGTGCTCCCGAGGGATTTGCTGAAAAGCTTGCTGCTACAATTAACTGGAAAGAGGCTAATGAGAGCGGCGGTGCAGTAACAATGGGCACACCTGTAGTAGCTTCTCAGGTTGAGAACTACTATGCTGAGGTTTATGGCTATGAGACGATCGTAGTTGCTGCAGTTCCTCTCACAGGTGCAGTAGAGCGTACAGCACCAGAGAAGATCACACTCAATATCGGTGGTAAGAACCAGAGTGTAACCGTAGGCACAGATGATTTAGCACTTTTAAGCTACGATGTGACTAGCAACATCACAAGTGAGAACATCAAGGATACCTTCAAGGATCAGCTTGATTTCTCAATGTTTGATTACCCTCAGACAGCATTTGTCCTTTCAAATGGTGAGGCTAAGGCTAAGCTTACATCAATGGATCCTGCCGGTAAGGAGGGCTCGGTAGATTCTGGTATCGCGAACACGTGGTTGACTGGTTCGATCGGAGTTCGTCCGTATTTTTTGTTGTACTAGGAGGAGTGAGAGCAAATGTCGAAGTGGAAGGTAACGCTGAGTGATGGAACGGAGTACGCAGGTTTAGAACTGAGCGGGAACACGTTCTACAGTGAGAGGGAGCTGAGTCGCGAGATGTTCACTGACGGGAAACTGAGTAAGGTGAAGATTGAGTGCGTAGAGGGGTCACCTGAGGATTTGGAGCAGGAGGCACTGATAGGGGCGCATGAGCACATGAAGTTGTTATCGTGTGGTCGAGCAGAATGGCGTAAGTGCTGGATGCTGGTGTTAGGGTATTACAGCAAGGAAGAACTGAGGGAGTTGGAGGTAGATGGTAATTTGGAGTACTTGGCGATGATGACGGGGGTAGAGCTGTAATGAGAGAGAAGTACGAGCGTATCAAGAGGTACTATGAAATGGGTGTATGGAGTGCGGCACGAGTGAGGGATGCGGTAGAGCGTGGGGTATTGAGTGCGACAGAATACGAGGAGATAACTGGGGAGAAATACGTAGAGTGAAGGAGTGTGTCATGTGATATAATGTGAGCATTCTGAAAGCGACAAGTTAATATAGTGCAGTCGAAGGCCTAGACGGCATAAAGGGAAGTCGTATCTGATGGGGTCGGCATGGTGGCACATAGAGAGAGTGTTAGAGATGTCGATAGCAGAGTGGAAGCTAGGAGACTTACGTGAAGTGAGATTGAGAGCCGAAGCAATGCGGAAGATGTGGACATCAGTAGGTATGATGAGCTGGGAAGGTGAGAGAACCCTCCAGCCGCCTGGGTCAACGTCAATGTTACGCACCATCCACCTCAAGTATAAGAAGGAGAAAGCATAAAAATGGACAAAACAGAGTTCCGCGACACTATCAACGCAATCAAGTCATCCCACTCCCTGGTCGATTACGCCAATTCTCACGGCCTCAGAGTCAGACACAACGGCGCCGCCATCAATGCACCTCACCAGTTCAGGCCAGATGACAATCACCCATCTTTCGCCATCTACCACAACGGCGCGTTCGACTTCGCTACTGGAAAACACTACGACCTCTTCGAGTTCATCCAGACCTACGAGAACTGCTCCTTCATCGAAGCCGTCCAGAAGTTCGAACCCACATTCTTCACACCTAAGAACTCTCAGGTACCCCCTGAACTGGTGGACTTGGCCAAGCGCAACAGAGATACACTCAACACCAATATCTCCAAATGGCATGAGGCACTCCTCGCTAACCCTGAATGCACAGACCAGTTCACAGGAACAGTCATTCACCCCCTAGATTACCTGCATTCCAGAGGCATCAACGACGACTCTATTGAGAAGTTCCTGCTCGGCTTTGACCCTCGGTCTAAGCGCATCATCATCCCATTCTTGCGCAACGGCAAGCCAGCCTTTTACGCCGGAAGAGACCTCACCTCACGCTTCAAACAGCTTGACAGTGAGGGCAAACCTTTGGGCCAGAAGTACAAGTATGCCACTACTGACTATGGCATAGAGAAAATCATTTGGGGCCTCGATTACCTCAGGAACCCTAACCCCGCTCATTCCAGAAAGTCCCTGATGTCCGACATCGAGAACACCCTCACTGAACAGTACCTCAAAGATGACACGCTGTTCATATGCGAAGGCCTCCTCGATGCCATTATCCTGGTTCAGAACGGTTGGCAGGTACTCTGCACCGGCGGAGGGGCTATCGGTCACTGGAATTTGCCCTACGCCCTCGACCTCATGAGAAGCTACAAACAGGTCATACTCGCTTTCGACAACGACAAAAGCGGCAAAGACTTCACCCGCAAATGGGCCGACTATTGCTTGGGCGAACACATCAAGTTTCTTTGCGCCGATATTCCGACTGACTATCAGGGTCACCCGGTCAAGGACATCAATGACTACGCCCTCGCAGGCGGGGATATTTCCATGCTGGCAAAATGGGCACAGTCCGGCCTCGCATACTACGCAAGCACTCTCAACACTGT
Organism: uncultured Fretibacterium sp.; assembly: GCA_937915755.1. Lineage (GTDB taxonomy): Bacteria > Synergistota > Synergistia > Synergistales > Aminobacteriaceae > JAFUXM01. The sequence goes on from CALGGR010000297.1 coordinate 2,489, forward strand.
CGAAGAGATTTACCAGTTCGTCAAAAAAGTGCACGGTTTTGCTTCCGACCACGATATGGACCAGATAAAGGAAGCCCTCGAAGCCAGAAGAGGCATTGAGGAAAAATCTGACCCTAATGCACCCGACATCACTTACCCCCTCTTCAAGAAGGGTCAGATTGCTTCAGCCTTCAAGTCCGCAACTGAGAAGTCAACCGAGCTTGAAGTAGCTGAGAGAGTACTTGCCAAGCACAACCTGATATACGCATCTGACAATCGCTTCTATGAGTACACTGGCCAGAAATGGGAACAGCAGACTGACCTCACAGTTATCCGCTATGCCCTTGACGTTCTGGGGCCTAATGGGACTCAGGGCAGAGCCGCCGCTATCACTAAGAGGCTCAAGGCCATGCTCGAGACAAAAACGCCCTTCAACAGTCAGCATGTTTTCCCAGTGCAGAACGGAGTGTTTCTGCTTGACGAGCGCAAGATAGTTCCTCACAACCCCGACTTCATGAACACGTCAGTAGTTGACTATGCCGTCAACCCTGAAGGAGTGCCTAAGGCTATGGAGCTCCCCGACTACGAGGCAGAAAGAATTAGTGTCGAGACAACCAGCGGCACTATTATGCAGAACAGGCTTAATGCACTCAATGAGCGCAGAGAAAGGGAGGCCGAAGAAAACCTCCCTTTGCACAAGGCCTTCAATGAAGCAGGGTATATCTCTCAGAATCAGGGTCTGACTGACTGGCAAAAATTTTGCCGCACCACATTCGTTGACGAACACGGAAACTATGACTGTTTGCTCGAACGTGAAGTGCAGTTAATGTCCGGGTACGGCTTTTACCCCGACAACAGACTGCAGGCAAATTTCCTTCTGTTAGGCAAGGGGGGGAACGCTAAGAGTACCTACCTTGAAGTCATGAAGGCAATATTCGGGCGCGACAAATGTTCGTTCCTTAGGCCCGACAGATTGAGCAACCCCTTCGACGCAATGGTGCTGTGCCACTCATGGATAAACATTTGCCACGAGTCGGCCAAGAGCATGAACGGAGCCGAAGAGACACTCAAAGCAGTCACGAGCGGCGACCCGATAACGGCGAGCTACAAAGGGCAGGATGCAGTGAGTTTCCAGAGCCGGGCCAAGTGGCTTATCGCGGCGAATAGCATTATGGACATCAAGGATGTCAGCTACGGATTTCTGCGCCGCATGATAATCATCCCGTTCAACGCAAAGTTCAAAGACAAGAAGGCCGACCTTGACATGGTAGAGAAGCTGCTGAAGCACAAGAACGAAATTTTCTGGTGGGTCTATGAGGGCTACCAGATGCTCCGGCAGGGTGCTAGGTTCGGCCAGCTCCCCCAGCAGAAAAAGTTAGCAGTCAAGCTTCGTGAGACTATTGACCCTTGCTACCTTTTTGTGCGTGAAGGGCTTATAGAGAGAGAATGCCCGTTCTTCAGCCAGTCCGAGCGCAATACTCCGATAACTGAGAGCGAGATGTTCGACTGGTACGTAGAATGGAGCAAGAAGACATACACCGATATACTTCCTCGCTACACGGTGATAGACAGAATAATTGACGCACTGGAGGACAGGATGCCGACATTGAAGCACGTTCGCCTTGTCCGCCAGGATGACGGAGTGCCTCAGAACTTCTTCATCAACACAGCCATTCCGCTTTACGAGGAAGAATTGGCACGTTTTGACGACGAGTCTCGTGCACTGCTTGCGTCTATAGGTGCACTTGGCCCAGTCGAGATAAATACAGCAACAGACACACACACACCTGCCCCTGCAATATCTGATGAAGGAATGCCTCCTTTTTGTGAAGAATGTGTGAGTGACCCAGAAGCTCCCGAAGCACCTGAAAGTGAGGATAAGGCTTCGGGAGGAGATGGAGGAGACACAGCAATGCGCCTGTACCCCCATTTTGGCAAGCTCGTGAATGAGCAGAATGCGTTTGACTTTAGCCTCACCCTTCAGAAGTTCATGTTGGCCAATCCCGAAACATGGCAGGACGAATTTACCACAGAAGAGTTCATGACGCTTGCGAAGTACACGAAGAGACAGCTCGCGAAAGCATGCGGAGAACTCAGCAGGGACTGTGCCCAGGCGGTACTTGACGAATTGAGGTCAGGGTGGGTAGCAAGGAAGAAGATTACCCAGTCCAAAGCAGACGATGAACCAGCAGGCGATACGCTCCCGGCCGGAGGAGCCACTGGTGAAGCGTCTCAGGGCAGGGACCAGATAACCCAGTCCAATGAGCAGGACCCCCCAACGAATGCGGGAGACGGGGGCGAAGCGTCGGACAGGGAATAAGATTACCCTTTGTGCTGTGAGGGCAAGATGAACAGTCTCGTGCTTCTCTCTTCGGGAGCGTTGACCCGAAAACAGACGTGGAACTCTGTGCGCGGGGGTTTATCCCCCTCGCAGTTAGGAGGGTGCAGATTATGAGTGAAAAGAAGCAGAAGCAGAAGAAGTCAGGTTCCATGAGTGAGGACTGCTCGATAAAAGAGCTTAAGCAGACCCGCATAGAGTTAGGAGTACGTCAAATAGACATAGCCCCATTGCTTGGTCTGTCGCAGGTAACATTGTCTTCACGAGAAAGAGGCCAGACCTACACCGACAGTATATTCCGCCGCCGGTACAAGAAACTGCTAGTGAACATAGAGAAGGGCAAGGTAGACATTCCCCGCAACAACGGAAAGGTAGTGAATTGCCGTAGCCGAGAGCATGGAGTACTTCCTTCGGATATTCGTTCACTTGACACTAGGCGAAAGAAAATGGGTCTCAGCTATCAACGTTTAGGGTACATACTAGGGCGCCATCGTACAGTTATTAGCCGCGACGTAAAACAAGGAGCAATGAGCCAGTTGCAGTATGTTGAAATGGTGAACGCGTTGTACGACATGGAGACAGGAGGAATGTATACGACATTGACAGAGCAAGAGGCACGAAATGTGCTGAATGACCTGGTGAGTTACTCAATGAGGTTAAACCGAGTGCAAAGGCTGAGCCTCAAGCTGAGAGAGTTTGAAGAGCTGCTATCATTGAGCGCGCAGAACTATCAGGGCGCGAGGCCAAGTGCAGGTCAACATTCGGACCCTGTAGCACGCAGGTACGAACGCATAGAGAGACTGAAGCGTGAACTTGAACGCATGAGGGAACGTATACGTCCAATCCAGGAAGTTTATGGCAACCTGAAGAACTCAGGTTCAGTGCGAGCCAGGCAGATATATCTGTTGTTTGAGCACCGTTATCTTGGTCATGAGGCAATGAGTGTAATCAGCGAGGAAACTGGCATACCAGTGAGGACGCTGTACCGACGTGAACACGAGCTGATAATGCTAGTGTACAAGGCAGAACAGGACATGCATAGAAAGGAGGAATGAGTCACAAATGATACGTTTTTGTGGTACAATGTGCATTATGCAGGCGTACACCTTGATGTCTGTGTCATATTACCCCCTTATGCTCAAGTACTGCAACATGCGTCTATGACTATGCTTACGTAAGGTACTGGGAGCTGGGGGGTGATTTGTTTTGCGGGGCTGAGAGGCCTCTTTTCCCCCCAGATAAAGCGAAAAATAGTTTTGGCTGGATGGGAGTAAACACTGATGATTATTGAACTTAGCGCATGTCCTCACTGTGGTGGAGTGGCGTTTTTGAGTGCATATTCCACAAGTGCCCACAAATTGGCGGCATATGTGTCGTGCGAGGAATGTGGGGCACACGGAGCGACATACGATAGCATAGAGCAAGCAGTAGAAGCCTGGAATGCCCGAGTGTACAGTACGTCGGAGATAGACAGCATATTGGACATGTACGGGCCTGGAAAAGGTGATAGTGATGGCGCGGCTTGTTAGAACTGTTAGGAGTATCTGCGAGGCCCGCAAAGCCGGAGAAAGTGCAGCGAACTGGCTTTTGACGAAAGCACACGCCAAGAAGAAGCTCAACCCAGTGCCCTACGCGTTGTTCGCGTCAATAGTGAGTAAACAAGTTAAATGGGCGGCGCAGTTTCGGGACATTAAGCTAGACTTCGACGAAGTAGCCGAAGTAGTAGAGAATGTGCTTCGTGAGAACGGAGTGAGTGTCCAAGTAAGTGAGACGAAAAGCCGCATGGATTACACTCAGGGAGAAGACGACGATGAGGAAGAAGTGTCGGAGTCTGAGAGTAACGAAGCTATCACAGTTACAGCGGATGAATGCGAGATATTCACCGGGGGTGCAGTGCCCATAGAATGTGAGAAGGCGGCATACTGGTTTGCGAACCTGATGAGCCTTGCCATAGCGGGTAAACACAAGAAAGTGATATTGACTGCGCGACTGGAATAGGAGGCAAGCAATGAGCGATAAGTTAAAGCCCTGTCCGTTCTGCGGTGAAGATGAGGCACTAACGATGACGAATTTAGGGGGCAAGTTCCACATAGAATGCGATACATGCGAGGCGCGAGGCCCGAGGGAATATTCGCGCAAAAGTGCCCGCAAAGCCTGGAATGACGGTATCACTAGGTCATGAAGAACGAAAAGATTTCAGGATGCCCTAAATGTCAGGGCGGGGGAGGAGTTTTAGTGCAATGCCCCCTGAAAGACTGGTACAAGATATGCACTTCTTGCGGCTGGAGCACCCCTCATTTCAAGAGTGCAGGTGAGGCATCCGCATGGTGGGAGAAGGCGACAGCATGAGTAAGTTCACGCCCGGCAAGTGGGTTATCAAGGAGCTGTTGACGGGATACGGGGTGTTTTCCTACACAGCAGATGAACGTATAGGCATAGCAGACTGCTTAGACAATGAGGCCAACGCGCGCCTAATCGCTGCTGCACCAGAGATGTACGATGCAATCAAGAAGCTCATTAGCAAGGATAGCACGATAGACACAGCGGAAGCTCTGCTTGATGCATTCTTGGAACTGAAGATATTGATAGCCCGCATAGACGGAGAGGAGACGCAATTATGACTTTCGAAGTATTCACACTGTTTTGCACAGGGTTACTGCTGGTTTGCGCACTCTATTCATGGTACATGGTCGATAAACTCTACACCGAAGCCGTAAACCTTTACGCGTACGACATAGAGTTATCTAGGCAGTTAAGCGAATGGTTGGAGCACCAGAACAGGAGGGGCAATGAATCAGACAACGAACGAAGACCTGATAGCGGCGAAAGTACGTGACACACTTGCTTCAGCGGCCCTGAAAGAACGCAAGCTCGCGATTCTGAAGGGAGAGTACATCAAGGCCAGTGAAGTCGAGAAGCACAAC
>CALGGR010000298.1 GCA_937915755.1 uncultured Fretibacterium sp.
ACGACGCTCTTCCGATCTCTAGGAACAGTAACAGATGTAACAGTTAATAAAACTTTAGGTAGCATTACTGCGGAACCTGCAGTAGGCGAAGCAAAGTCTGGTAAAGGGTATGGACTTGTGGTTACAACAACTGAAGCTATTGCAGCCTCTACAGCCTCTGGAAGTGAGATTTGGAGTGTAACCTTTACTGTTACTCCTGTTCAAGATGTGACGCTTACTAAGATTATAGCAGATTCAGTATGTAATAAAACTTCTAATTACACACTGTCGTTCTACAATGGTGACACTGTATTGAAATCTGTGGCAGGTAGCTCAAATGCTGCTAGCATAGATGAAACGGTTTCTGTAGATTTATCGAGCGGCACATCTTATACATTTAAGGTTGCTTTTGAAACAAAAGGTAAAGAGATTAAGGCTGGTCCATTTAGTCTTTCAAATGTAGGCTTGACTTTCGCTCCCAAAAACTAAATTGAATCTCCCTGCCGTGCGGAGACAATAGCACGGTAAAGTTGCTCCTAGTCTTTTGTAGACTGGGAGCTTTTTTTGAACGGACAATGGTTTTACGAAAATTTTTGCTCGTAAACGGTTATGTAGCTCTAATTTGAAGTTTTGCTTTCTGCTGATAAAAGCAAAAACAGGCATAGGCAAGGTTCAGCACGAAATCTGCTTTGTGCGGGCGGGAAACAGGCCGCCAAAGTTCGCGAATGACCCATGCGGGCGTGGAATGGGCCACAAAAGTCCGTGCTGGGCCCGCTTCTCCAGGATAAGCCTGTAGATGGCTTTACTTTTCTGGTTCCCTACGATTTCCCAGTTCTGCGGCTATCTGCTGCACTTCTGGCAACGGAAGCCCGGAGCCTTGTGCCACCTGTTCCGGTGTAAGTCCGAGAAGCAGATAATTCCGTGCAGTCTCCAGCTTCGCGTTGCGCTCGCCCTGCTCCTTGCCTATGGCAATGCCTTCCTCCCGGGCTTCTTCCCTGTCTTCTGCGCGTAGTCGTGCAAGCGTCATATATCCCTGCCTCCATTGCACGTTGTGCCGTGCATAGTTCATCCGGGTGCGAATCTCCCCGGTAAAATCCGTGCTGGCCCGATTTTCTAGGATAAGCCGGTAGATGGCCTTTATCTCCCGGTCCTTTACCTTTTCCCAGCCTTTCACATTATAAAACACTTTGTAGCTTCTGTCATTCAGCAGGATAGCCGGGTTCTCGTCGCAGCGGTTCTGGAAGGTGTAGACAGGAAGACCGAAACCGAAGGGGTCGAAGAGGCAGATAAAGAGGACGTAGCTGGTCTTGAGCTTTTTGTAGTTCTCGTCGGGCTTAAGGTCGGACTCGTCCATGAGCCCCTGGTAGTAGCGGGCCCGTTCGGGCAGGTTCCTCTTATTTGCAACTTGCATTTCCAGGTCGAAGGCGCGGAGGCCTGTATCGTCCCGGACGAAGACGTCCAGGCGCACGCCCCGGCTCTCGGCGTCGGCCTCTAACGTGAACTCCCCGGTGGCGAAGTCTATGCGCTCGATTTTGATATGGAGCAGGTGCTCGATAAAGCGCCTGCACAGGTCGGGGTTGGATGTCATGACTTTGTTGAACATGTAGTTGTTGGACAAAGTGACTTCCTCCCAGGGGACGACGGTGAATGTGGACTCCTGATTCTGCATGATTCTGCCTCCGTGTATATAAGTGCTTCCGCTGCGGCTGCAACGGGAAAGCCCGTCCCGGTGAGGGATGGGAGCATCAAGCTCGGGAAGTATCATTCGTGAGAAGCTTTACATAGATTATACGGAATCCATACCACAGCAAGCCTCTAAGGTTACCGTCACAGAACATGCGTACTTCTATGACGATACAGAAGACTCTGCCGAACTGTTCAACAACAGCACAGGTTATACGGTTTCAAACTATGTTGTTAAGTTCAGTCAGGCTCCGGTCTACGTTAACTCTATAACAGTAGAAGGTGACGGCTTAACGGTCAGTGAGCTCCATCCGAACTACGCTGTTGTTACAGGACGCGGAATTCTTAAAGGCGTTCCTTACACTCACACAACTTACGACGTAACACGAGTTAACTCCAGTGTCGTAAAGGAGTACGAGATCAGTCTGACAGATGATACTCTTATCAGCATAGCAAACTCCGAGATGATTGCTGATAGATTGATGGAGTACTACAGTTCTAAGAACACAATCTCCACTAACATTGTGTACACAAATGAAGTATGCGGCAGACGCTACAACTTCATCAATCGTTATGGTGAAGCGGTTCTTGGATATTTATCCAAACTTAAGAAGTCTGTCTCATCGTTTACGAAAGCTGACTGCGAGTTTGTAACTGACTACGCAGGCACTCAGTACGGTAACAACTTCGAAAACGTAGCAGTTCTGACTAATACTTCTCCGAGCACTTTCACCGTTCCTGATGGAGTAACTCGGATGAGAGTGATCATCATTGGGGCAGGATCCGGTGGTGACAGTGGTCGTGCCGGGAAAACTGGGTCAACATCCGGTGGATCCGGTGGTAAAGGCGGTAACGGTGGTGCCGCAGGACGTATCTACGAGTACACAATCGAGAACCCGGCGTCAAGTTATGGTTATAGGTGCGGTGCCTTCGGAACTGGTGGACCCGTCTGCACGCTTACTAACGATGACTGGGATGACGACAATCCTCCGTCTACTTACGTCGGCACAGAGGGCGGAGCCAGCTATTTCGGAGATCATAACTCTGATGAAGGTGGCTTATCCGAGCACGGATTCGTGGATGTCTTTAATGATGCCGTTTATGCGCGTCCCGGTAGAGATGGCGTTGACGGCGGAGATGGAGGCTCTTCCGGCGATAGCACTGATGGTGAGGAAGAGGTTGATAAGCGCCTTGGTAAGTCCGGTGATGATGTAACTTATAACGGAGTGACGTACACTGGCGGAACTGGCGGTAATGGCCTCTTTATGAAAATTCCTGAGATGACCATTAACGTCGGCGGAACCATCATAGACCTTGCCCACAATGAAATCGAGTACCAGTACAGAGCTGGTATTGGTGGCGGCGGTGGTGGCGGTGCTGCTGTTGGTGTTGGACGAGACGATGATGCTTCTATGGATGGCGGAGATGCCTGGAGCAGCATTGTTAACAGCTGTGTCTTATACGACGATGCGGAGCACACGTTTCATCTGCAGGAGTCTGAGGCATGGCGGGTTCAGGAATGGCACGAGAATGCTGGCGGACCCGGCGGTAATGGTGCAACGCCTGTCGCTGTGGCTATCCCGGCACTTGCTGGTGGGAACGGTGGAAACGGTGGTCATGGCGGCGGTGGCGGAGGAGGAACTGGTTCAAGCAAGACAGGTTCTGAGACGATTGCCTGGTACAAGTGCGACTTCATTAAGCCGTTTCGAAGGATCGATCTCACGAATGTTCCGATATTTGAGAGAACCACAACCGCAACAAGCCTGCATCGCATAAACGAGCGGTTCATTCTGCAGGGTACTCCTGTTGTAGCGCTCGAGACGATCAGCGTCGGTACTACAATAACTATCGGCAGTAATGTAAGAAGCGACGGAAGCCCGAAACAGGGTGAGTACTCCAGAATCTATATCAGCGGCGTCTCAGGCTACGAGGATGGCTGGTACTACTACTGGTATGACGCTGACGAGCAGACGAACCCGAGCTACGGAACGCCGAATCCACATTGGCAGTATGCCAGTCTCTCAGATAAAGAAGGTTACCGAGCGAACGTTAACGATACTTCGTATACTGATGCAGCTTTATATGGTTGTGACGGGCACGTATGGACAGCTTGCACAACTCTGTTTCCGACAGCTCCTGTGTCATTGGGAGATAAGGTCGAGTCTGAGGAAGTGAAGGAATCTTCCGGAGGCGTTGGCGGAGCTGGAACACGAGGCAGTAATGGCTGCATCATCGTTTATTATTAAGAAATTCAAAATGGGGTAAGAACATGGCCAAACTAACGTGGGATAATCCCTCTGAAAGACTATTTGAAACAGGTGTAAGCAGGGGCGTATTATACGTACAGAACTTTGATGGGTCTTACGCTGACGGAGTAGCCTGGAATGGTCTGGTCAGCGTTACCGATAAGCATACAGGCGGCGATCCTGTTCATCTGTATGCGGGAGGTCAGCCCTATGTTAATATTTACGATTTTGAGGAATTCGAAGCCACAATAGAAGCCTACACATATCCTGATGAGTTCATGGAATGCGAAGGGTTCTACAGCGACGCGGCTTCAGAAGATGCTCTGATTGTCAGTTTACAGGATAGAAAACGGTTTGGGTTCTGCTATACCAGCATTATCGGGAACGACATAGAAGGCACTGATTACCATTATAGAATCCATATCTTCTATGACTGCGTAGCAGCTCCAAGTGAGAAAGAGTTTCAGACCATTAACGATTCCTCAGAGATCACGACATTCTCCTGGGACATTACGACTTACCCTGTGGACATTTCAGGATATGACCAGTCTCCGATGGTGACGATAGATTCCCGGAAGACAACCAGAACGACGATGCGGAAGATTGAACGACAGCTCTTCGGGACGGTGGACGATCCTCCGAGACTTATCGATGCCCGGGAGATTGTCTCGTTTCTGGGAAGCCACTATCTCCTTACCGATGATTTTGATAACATTGTCATCGGTGGTGATAGAATACTGGTTTGAGCTTAGGAGAGTTGAAGCATGAAGGAATGTGTTTGTGAGTATTGTGGAAAGACCTATCTGATAGAGGATGAGGCTACTGATGTCGGCTGTTGCAGGGAGTGCAGTATCCCGATGGTTGGCGGTCCATTCGACGGTCAGATCGCAGGGCATACAAGCTTAAGTGAGATTAACAATGAGCAAAGAGACAATTTATCAGAAGCTGAGTGAAGCAGGGTTAAGTAAGACAGCAGTCTGTGCGATGATGGGGAACTGGCAGTGTGAGTCAGGACTTCGATCTAATAATGCTGAGGACTCGTTTCATTACACAGATAAAGAGTATACGGATGCTGTCGATAACGATTCTATCTCAGCAACTGAGTTTTCAAAAGACGATATCGGATACGGCTTAGCTCAGTGGACGTTTGAATCCAGAAAATTGGCGCTGTATAGGTTTGCTAAGAGCAAAGGTGTATCGATATCAGACGAGACCATGCAAGTTGAGTTTGCAGTGAAGGAACTGCAGAGCGACTATCACGGTCTTTATTTATATTTGCATAAAACAGAAGATCTGTATGAGGCTGTCTATCGGATCTGCTACGAGTATGAGAATCCTGCCATTAAGAACGTCTCAGACCGATACGCAGCAGCCAAGAAGTTTTATCAGGAAGGAGCGAGCGCTATGGATCCAGTAGAGAAGTATACTCAGGAAGCTATCCAGATTGCTAATGACAACAGTCATGGGTACTCTCAGACAAACCGGAACGGTAATCCGGACTATGACTGTTCTTCACTCGTTTGCAGTGTCGTGCAGAATGCCGGGATACCTGTGAAAACGAACGGAGCATCCTATACAGGGAACATGTATCCGGCGTTTATGAAGTCCGGGTTTACCGATGAGACTCGAAACGTGAATCTGGCTACCGGTAGTGGGCTTAAGCGTGGTGACATCCTTCTTAATAAGATTAAGCATACAGCAATCTATCTTGGTGGCGGTCAGATTGTCCATGCACGATCAGATGACGGTCACTCGGAAGCAGGAGATCAGACAGGAAGAGAGATCTGCACTCAGGGATATTGGAACTACCCATGGGATGCAGTGCTGAGATATGAGAAAGGAGGAAGCAATATGGTACTGGCAACGGAACCCGCGACTGTCAGCAGCGATACTACGGTCGCAGAGCACGTTAACAACAAGCACTATCCTGAAATAATCAAAATGGGAGACATTGGCCCTGAGGTTAAGGCGCTGCAGGAGAAGCTCAATGCTCTCGGCTTTGATTGCGGGACAGCAGATGGCAAGTACGGCAAGCTGACAACTGCTGCAGTGGAGGCGTTCCAGAGAGCTAACGGTTTGCTCGTTGATGGAGAAGCCGGACCTGAGACGCTTGGAGTACTGGATAAGACTAATGTCGTGGTTGACGGTTCTCCGATTAAGCTCGGTGATGTCGTTACGTTCTTAGGCGGAAAGCAGTATCTCTCAGCTAACACAAGCTTTGGAACGGACGCTAAAGCCGGGAAAGCTACTGTGACAGCGATCAAAGAGGGTAGCAAGCATCCGTATCATCTGACGAAGACCTATGACGGAGAGTCAAATGTCTACGGTTGGGTTGACATGGATACGATAAGAAAGTAAGAGGTTCGTATGATGACAAAAGAATTTTGGCAGGCAGCTTTTATAAGAGCGCTTCGAACTGTGTGCCAGACTGCATTGGCTCTACTCGGAACTGCCGCGATCAGTGACTCTGTCAACTGGGTTAGTGTTCTCAGTTCTTCGTTGATTGCAGGAGTGCTGTCTCTTCTAACGAGCGTTACCACAGGTCTTCCGGAAGTTACAACGGAAGAAAAGAATTTGGATGATGAGCAATGAGCTGGCTACAATATGATCCTAACCCTGTCCATACGGGCGGAGTAGGAGATTGTGCGGTTCGTGCTGTAGCAAAGGCTCTTGATATCAGTTGGGAAGAAGCTTATACAAGGCTCAGTGTAGCAGGCTATCTCATGGGTGACATGCCGAACTCGGATATTGTTTGGGGCAGTGTTCTTAGGGCAGAAGGGTTTGTCAGAGATGTCATACCTAACACCTGCCCTGACTGTTACACTGTAAGAGACTTCTGTCAGGATAACCCAAGCGGAGTCTATGTTCTTAAGAGCGAGAACCACGTTGCTACAGTTGTGGACGGAACCGTTTACGACAGCTGGAACTCTGAGATGCAGGTTCCGTTTTATTATTGGACGAGAAAGGAAGAACTAAATGGCCAGTCCCTATTATAACACAGGATACTCGTATGTGAATCCTTATATGCAGTATAATCCATATATGCCGAGTACGTACAGCTATCAATCAATGCCTGTGCAGCAAGTGATGCAGACTC
>CALGGR010000299.1 GCA_937915755.1 uncultured Fretibacterium sp.
TGCTTAAATATTTTTCTGCAATATTTTTTATTTGCAAGGGAGAAAGTGGATATTACGGAGTATTATGCACAGACATGAAAGCATTGAAGTACATAATAGTACGAAGTTCCCCCATAGAAATATCAAGAATGCTTCATGGCGAACTTACGATGTATGATTTTTTTGCTGAGCATGTAACGTATTGGGAAGTTGAGACGTCAACAGAAATAAGCTCAGATGTAGTAATATTAAAAAATATAAAAGAAGAGGTAATTAAGAGTTTTCCTGAACGTGGAGCATACTATGAAATTTTGACAGAAGCGGAGCAGGAATATATGAATAGAGTAGATTTATGTGTGAGCATTAAGTAGGCATAGCGAAGGATGTTCATGAAAGACGAAAAATAAGGAGGCTAGACAACTATGCCAGAAATAATTATTGATGACGAATTATCAGGATTAATCCCGCCATTAACGGAGGATGAATATTCCCGCTTGGAGCAAAGCATTCTTGATGAAGGGTGTAGAGATGCAATTATCCTTTGGGGAAATATTATCGTCGATGGGCATAACCGCTATCGAATTTGCACGAAGCATAATATCCCGTTCAGGACGCTGCAGAAAGAATTTGCGACGAAGGATGAAGTCAAGCTGTGGATGTTGCAGAACCAGTTATCACGCCGGAACTTGAGCGATTTAGCACGTGTAGAGATGGTGCGGAAGTGTGAAGAAGCTGTGAAGGCTCAGGCGGGAAAAAGAATGCTAGCGGGCAAAGCAGACCCTTGCCTAAAATTGGGCAAGGGTAGAGCAACAGAAGAATTAGGAAAACTAGCCGGAGTATCACATAATACATATGAACACGCTACGGCTGTTCTCGACAAAGCCCCTGAGCCGGTAATCGAAGCGACGCGCAACAAAGAACTCTCAATCAACGCGGCGTATCAGGTAACAAAAATGCCGGAGGAACAGCAAGCCGAAATCTCCAAGCGCATTGAGCAAGGAGAAAGCGCAAAAGCTGTAGTATCCGAAGTACAAAGCCGAGTTAAAACCGAACCTGAAAAAATTTCCCACTTGGAGCCTGAAGTCGAAAAGCCCGCTCAAGTTGAAGAAACGCCTAAAATTATTGTGCCTCCAAAGGAAATAGTTCAGCCGAAAATTGATACACGTCCAATCGGTGAAGTCATTAATATCTTTGAGACGAAAAAATGTTATGACCTAGTCTATACCGCACCAGACTGGGACAATACAAAGTTAAAGAACGAGATATATTTGTTCAGGTTGGAGAGAATAATAGCTGACGACTGCATATTGTTAATGTGGACGAAGTATAAGGACATATACTTAACGACATTCACAGCGCGGCAATGGAGATTTAATTTACGCGGAGCATCGTTCCTGTGGATAAACCGGCAAGCCGACACGAACATAGCGCAAAGTCGAGTATGCTTGTTATGGACACGAGGCGATGTTAAGGGACTGGATTATGAACGGCAAACGATAATTGAGGGCCCCAACGACGAGGGTAAATTTGCGCCTGATGGAATGCGAAGGCTTATCGATGAGATGTACGGAGAACGAGACGCGATAGAGCTTTATAGCTTTGAGCCGTCAGCCGGTTGGGACGTGTGGATGCCGAATTAAGTCTTTGAACGACCAAGAAGGAGGTGTAGATGATGATAACAATCATGGATGCGGCCTCAAAAGTATTATCTCGTAGGCAAATATTAATCGAAGTAATAACCTCCGTTTTGACAAGTGACCGAGAACGCAGTCAAGATTTGTATGAGCTTAAATTGTATGATGAAGACTTGTTGAAGTTCAAAATGGAAGAGAGCGGATTAGAAGGATTGCGAACCGAAATAGTTTCATTAAATCGCCGCCGTAAAAAATATTTACCTCTGGACTTAAAGCCTACGAATGAAGGATTAACGAATTGGCTGAAACGCAGAGTAATTCCGAAAAATCGGGCGTTCGTGATAGAAGTCTTATCAAGTATGGGGCTGAATTATGATGACACCAAAGGGATAATAGATGTCTGTAAAGGTTTATCGTTGAATGACAGCTATTGGGTAGTGCCATCAAAATTTGAAGGGAAATTTAAGGATTACAATTTGTATGAGAATAGATTTTCCGAAGTGTTATCGTTAATAGCCTACACAGGAGCAGGACGTAGCCGAGAAATTTTTACGACCTCGCCGGAGTTTACGACGCATGGAATGTTGAGAAAAGCGTGGCGTTATATTGAAGGCGACGGAATATATCTTTACAAGGGAGGGACGGAAGGATTTATAAATTCAGGATTAGAACCGTACAGTGAATATTATGCCTCGCAAATAGCATCACGAATGGGATTAAAACATGTGCATTATGATTTGGAGAAATGGAAGAATATACTAGCCTCAAAATGTGAGTTATTCACGGATATCAACACTGCGTACGTCCCAATAGGTTATATAGTGGGGAACGAAGGATTGCAGGCATGTGTAAATTTTTATGAGAGGATAAGCCCTGAAGCCTTAGAGGATTTGAAGAGTATGCTAGTTTTTGACGCGCTAATTTACAACGAAGACCGTCATTATGGTAATTTCGGAGTATTAGTAGACAGCCGAACTTGTAAGATATTAGGAGTAGCCCCAATCTTTGATAATGGAATGTCATTGTTTAATTATGCGATGGCTGAAGATATCAAGAATTTGAGAAGCTATGCGAAGACACGTGGCAATCATTATGGTATATCGTACGACAAAATCTGCCGAGAAGTAATGGGAAGTCGCCAGCGTCAGGAATTAAAGCGAATGATAAATTTCCAGTTCAAACGTCATGAGAAATATAATTTGTCCGAGAGACGATTACGAGCAATAGAGCGGCAGTTGCAGGTAAGATTGCAAGAACTTTTATCATTGGGGAGAAGTGAATTGTATAGTTTTGAGACACAATTGAGACAAAATTGATAGTAAATTGATAGTAAATTGAGACAAAAATGAGACGACAAAAGCGCAAATCGGTGATAAACTCTTACAATCACACAAGAGTAAGGAAGCTCCGAAGAAAAAGTTTCGGGGCTTTTTGTTATGGAGAGAAGGTGAAGTGAGTGGGAAAATTTCCGAAGGGAGTATCCGGAAATCCCGGCGGCCGTCCGAAAATGGACCCCGAAGTGAAAGAAATTCTGAAAGCTGCAAGTCCCGACGCGGCCCGAACGCTTGTAGAACTCTTGAACAGCGAAAAAGAGAGTATAAGGCTAACAGCTGCGCAAGACATTCTTGACAGGACACAAGGTAAAGCCATTCAGACTGAAGCGGTGCAAATCAGCGGAATATTGGATGTAGGCTCACAGGTGAA
>CALGGR010000300.1 GCA_937915755.1 uncultured Fretibacterium sp.
CATAACTGAGGGCTGACGTGGGGCTATCATCGTCTGGAACGACATCATAATTGACGGGCATAACCGCTACAAGGTCTGCAAAGCTCACGATATAGACTTTCAGACCACGCAGAAGAACTTAAACTCACGCGAAGAGGCTATGCTATGGATGATTCAGAATCAGTTGGGCAGGCGAAACCTTAACGACTTACAGCGCGTTGAAATTGTCAGCAAGTATGAGCAGGCCGTCAAAGCTTAGGCGAAACAACGTCAGGGAACTCGTAATAATTTATTATTCTCTGAGCCTGAAGTTTCGCAGTCGTGCGATGAACTAGGAGCTATGGCCGGTGTCTCTGGGAGTACATACGAACTCACCAATGCCCCCAAACCTATCGTAGAAGCTGCTAGTAATAATAAACTCTCTACCGCAAGTCTGCCCCCAGCAACGCAGACGAATACAGCAGATGACGTACCCGCTCAACCAACGTTGCCAGAGACTTCACAGCCAGCTGACATTCTGACTATTCAGCCAGAGGAGCAGTAGAAGAAAACAAAGGATGTTGTCGGCGCATTGGCTAACAGCTTAGAGCCAGAGACGTTACAGTCCATTACGATTGAAGATTACGAGGAAGAGCAGCCCTACTATACCGCTCAAGTTGCCTGTTGGGAGGGTTGTCGATGAGAATTGCGCGTTGCTCCTGTGTTTTAATGGCTCTCGCATATCCGAAGCTCTGAAGGTCATAGATAAATGGGGCTTCACGTACAGAAACGTAGTATTCGTGTGGGTCAAGACGATGCAAAATGACGAAGGAAATCCACGTATTTATTTTGACAAAACAAGTGATTGGACGTGCGGGTCCTGCGAGTTTTGCCTATTGGCTACAAGAGGAACAGTTCAGCGTGTCAACGACGATGTTACGCAGATTATTATGCAAATCAATAAGGATGAAGGCAATAACGCTGAGTTCTTCAAGGAGCAGATAGTGATGCTACTAGGAGGTCTACCCGCACTTGAACTCTTCCCAGAAATTGATAAACTCGACATGGAAGAGCAATTCAGAACCTATAGAAATGAATATGGAGGCACTTGGCTTATAACTCCCTCCAGTTATAGCCTGCTCAACTCTTCAGCCGAGAACGTCGTTAGTAATCACGGTCGCCATATTACCTAAGAACTACCTTCACGGCGACTTGCTATTTTTGATTGACATCATATAGTGCCGATCTCTTCCAGAGACAAATCCGTAAACTGATGAATTTGGCTGTTGCTCATACCTTCATTCCGTAACCGTATGGCAAATTCTACGCTTGCTTTCTGTCGTCCACGAAGCTCACCAGCTGCTACTTCCCCTGCGTATCTAGTGAATACTTCTCCACCTTCTGAGTATGAGTGAACTCTACGGCCAATATCTATGTCTGGCAGAATACGGCGTATCATCTCCGTACAGAGTCTTTTTCCTGTTATCTATTTCCTGTTGCGTGCGTTCTGCCTTAGCATTCAGTGAAATATAATCGCCTTTCACCCAGCCTTCTGTGCTGCTCGCCGTATTCACATAGGACCAATTGCCGTAAGTCTTTCCCGCTTTGGTCATCGTCGCGTGTGTCGTCCTCATTCACCGCTGTCATGCTCCTTATACTCTCTCAGATGTAGGTGCAGGAGCGTTACTGTTCCTCATGCTCTGGATTTCCGCATCATCCCAGACATTCAGTTTCACTCAGTAGGCTTCAGTGAGCAAATCGATTCGGAACATAATCTGCACTACCCTGATACTGTCATCAAGCATGATGTTCACAGCGGCGTTGCTAACATCTACGTGAAGTATCTCGACTAGGAGTTTATCTGCGTACAAGTTTGATGGAAGAGTGAAGTGTGAACATGGTAGAATAAAAATCGTAGAAATCAAGGCAAAAAAGAAAGGTCTGACATTATGTGAAAGTGTCTCAGACCTTTTGAGAAACCTTGAGGGTCTCAACGAGTGAGACACCTCACCTATTAGATTAAAATTATTCTATCACATTTAGGCGGGTTGTAGACACAATAATATTCCGAAGCAGGCTCTCAAGGAAAAAATCAGAAAGGGAAAGAGAGTCATGAACGAAGACGAGTATTACCGAGAAATTGAAGATGCTGTAATCTTACAGGAAGAATTGCCACTGAAGCCGTACTGTTCAGATGAGCTGAAGACAGTATTACGTATCCGGCCGCGAGCGACAGCGTTGACGAAGAGATATATCCAGCTGAACCCGCTGCATCAGAGAGTATTTCTGACGTTTGATTTGGACTATAGGACGTGGGCCTATGTAGCAGAAGATGTGGAATTACCACAGCCGATATGGTGTGTAGGGAATACAAAGAACGGACATGCGCACTTAATTTACGCACTGATGTACCCAGTATACAAGATCGGAAGAGCGTCGTGTAGGGAAAGAGTGTAGATC
>CALGGR010000301.1 GCA_937915755.1 uncultured Fretibacterium sp.
GGCGTAAGTTTCAACGCTTATGGGTTAAACCTCAAATTATTTTTTCTCGCTTTCAAGTTCCCCAACCATCATAGGCTGGGTGAGTTAGGGCCACTTGACAAATAACTTTTCGTGAACGCCATTTTCTTGGAGTTCCTCACTATACGTGAAAAAGTTCATATGCGAAGGGGCCTCCATTTTTATTTTTTTCTGTTTTGGATATGGCTGGAGGTTTTCTCACCTTCGGCCGCTTATTTCTCGAAAGGAGGTTATTCTTGTTGCTTCACTTTTCTTGTCAACATTGCGGGGGTTGTTGCTCTAACCTTTTGCCTTTATCTCTATGCGAAATTCAGGACATAAAGGCTTTCATCTTGGAGCATAACATTCAACCTGTTCAACACGAAAAAGACTTTGACGGCTATGATGCTTCATGCCCATTCTTGAATGAAGATAACCGTTGCAACATTTACGACATCAGGCCGCTCATTTGCAAAGTCTTCACATGTAATCGTAAAGCTCCAAAACTTTATCGGGAAAATCGGGAACTTTGCGACCTTCGAGAGACTTTCTTCGGCGAAACGCAGGCATTTTCACAGAAATTTATCATTCAACTATTGTTGCATGAACGTAATCTTGTAAGACAGCTCGATTAAAGGAGGAAATAACACAATGATAAACTGGAAATTCAACCCTAATGACTATAACCCTGACAGGTTCGAACTCGTACCGCCTGGCAAGTATCGTGTACGTATCGAAGAGGCTGAGGAACAGACCTCAAAGAGCGGATATCAAATGATTAAAATGGTATTGAAGGTGAGCGGGTACAACTCGCGTGTTTGGTATCACATGGTGTTCATGAGCGATACTCCCGATCGTATGAGGATAACGAACGACAATTTAGGCCGTATCTTTGACAGCTTCAACATTCCGCAGGGCAACTTTAATCTTCAGGATTGGAAAGGGAAAGTTGGGGCGGCAGACATCAAGAATGAGCCAGACAACAAAGGCAGCATGAGGGCAACCGTGAACTATTTCATTCAGCGGAGCAAGCAGGACGATTTACCGGCTTGGCAGGAACACAAAGGAAGTATGAATGAAGACAATATCCCATTCTAGCCCAAGCATAACTCTAAGACCGTATCAAGAGGAGGCTCTAGCTTCAATCCCCGAAGCTGGGGCTTTTCTTATTTGCCTTGCTACGGGGCTCGGCAAGTCGGTTGTCTTCTCACGAGTTCCACGACGAGGCCGAATGTTAATCCTCTCGCACCGCGATGAATTAGTTCATCAGCCAGAAAAATACTTTGATTGTTCATTTGGAGTCGAGCAAGGTTCAGAGACTTCACACGGCGAGGAAGTTGTGAGTGCGTCAGTTCAATCGTTAGTCCGTAGGTTGAGTAAGTTTAAGCCGGATGATTTTGACGTGTTAGTTTGTGACGAGGCGCATCACGCTTGCGCTCCGACGTATCGAAAAATTTTTGACTACTTCAAGCCGCGCTTGCATTTAGGTTTCACAGCAACACCGAACCGCAATGATGGGTTAGGCTTGAACTCAATCTATCAGGACATAATCTTTGAACGCAATCTGAAATGGGGCATCGAAAATCATTACTTAAGCGATATTCACTGCCTCCGAGTAGATATCGGCGTTGACTTAAGACACATAGCCCAAAGATTAGGCGATTACGCCCCTGACGAGTTAGAACGCGCAATCAACATAGAAAGCGCGAATTACGCTATAGCCGAAGCCTACGAGTTATACGCAAAACCTCCTGCGCTGATATTTTGTGCGTCAGTCTCACATGCAGAGGCTCTTGCTAAATTAATTCCTGGAGCAGTCTCAGTAAAGGGAGGAGAAGACCGAAGCGAAATCGTTCAAGCATTCAGCGAAGGGAAAATCCCATGTATCACAAATTGTATGGTATTCACGGAAGGAACGGACTTGCCGAACGTCCAGACTGTAATAATGGCACGTCCAACAAAAAATATCAGCCTGTATATGCAGTGCGTTGGCAGGGCAACTCGTTTATATCCTAACAAAGAATACGCATTACTGATTGACTGTGTCGGCGCAGGTGATGACATAGATTTATGTACAGCTCCTTCATTGTTAGGGCTTGACCTTATGAATGTTCCAGCCTCAAAACGAAAAGAGCTTCAAGGTGATTTGTTCGACCTTCCCGAACTCATCGAGAAAGCCGAAGACAGCCCAGAAGCATGGATAAGAAACGTCGAGTTTGTTGACATCTGGGCAAGGAATAACAATTACGACATGCACGGAGTAAATTATTTCCGAATGCCCGACGGAAGCCTTGTATTGAGTGAGCCGAAAATAATTCTTCCGCCAGAAGACAGCTTAGGCCGCATTAAATGGAACGGACAGCTTGAACCTGCACAAAAAGTTTTCGACGTGGTTTATGAAGATTTACGGCGAAACCACAAAAACAAACGCGCATTATGGGATTTGAACTTAACACGTCAATGGGGAAATTCAGAGGCAACGGAAAAGCAAAAAGTATTAATTCGCAAGAAACTTCCAGAGTTCGACGTAAGCAGTCTGACGAAATTTGAAGCCGCACAAATTCTTACCCGCTGTTTTGCTAACAGTCCGAGTTACGAACCGCCGACTTCAAAACAAATTTATGTACTTCGCAGTCATGGTTACGAGGTTGAAGGCTTAAGCAAGTATGACGCGATGAAAATCATTAGGAGGCTGAAAGGAGCATGATTTACTATTCCATTCAGGATATAGCAGAGGCTTACGACATCGGGCGTGACAAGCTGAGACGTCAAATCAAAAACGGTAAATTGAAATCTCTTAAACAACAAGTTACGAAAAATACATTTCGGTACATTATTCCCGCAAATGAACTTTGCAAATTGGAAGAGTTCAAGAAACATGAACCGAAATTCAATCCTTGCTCACAACCAAATTATTATCTTTTCAAAGTTTCTAGAAACTTACAAAGAGAAGAACACGGCCCTTTTCTTGAATACCGCAAATAT
>CALGGR010000302.1 GCA_937915755.1 uncultured Fretibacterium sp.
CCGTTTCCTATTACGCAACCATTTTTCATTCTGTAAAAAAATCCGTCGCAAATCGCGCAGTAAGAAACGCCTTTGCCTTCAAAAGCCGTAATCCCTTCTACAGGCGGGCGGAGTTTTTTATTGCCAGTTGCCAAAATCACGGACGCAGCCAGATATTCTTTTCCGTCAGCCGTAAGCGAATATTTTGTTTTGGGGGCAGGAGACGTCATCATTAAGCCGGTAACTTCCGCTTCTATAACATCTACGCCTAATTTTTTTGCCTGCTCAATGCCATTTTTGTAAAGCGCCTCTCCTGTTATGCCGTCTGCAAATCCATAGTAATTATCTATTTTATGCGCTTTTTCCAGCTGGCTTTCCCCTTTGTAAAGCACAAGCACATTTAAGTTTGCCCTCTTTGCATAAAGGGAGGCAGAAATCCCGGCAGGCCCTGCCCCAATAATGATTATATCGTATTCCATATTTTTCCTCTCTTCACAAAGTAATACCGAGCCACGGCGGGCAGCGCCCAAGCGCCTACAATAATTTTTCTATATCGCCGGCGATTTTTTTAGGTTCAACGGTAGATTCGTAGCGCTGAACGACGTTTCCCTCGCGGTCTACAAGGAACTTTGTAAAATTCCATTTGATATCATCGTTTAATTGATACTGCGGGTCAGCCTTTTCCACCAATTTCTCCATAAAAAGGCTTTCCTTTGAATTGCGCAAGAATCCTTTAAATCCCTGTTTGCTCTTCAGATATGTAAACAACTCGGTCTCTCCCTCGCCGTTGACGAGTATCTTCTTAAATTGCGGGAAAGAAATGTTCGGATAATACGTTTCCCATACGCCCTTTAGATCAAGTGCATAGATATCCCCGCAATCGCTAAGTAGAGTCCCATCAGGGAGCTTTTCCTCGAATCTTCCCTGCGCTACTAATTTCATGTACTTCCCGAACTCAGAGTTCAATACATCTTTCTCTGACTCTTTATTTACGCAGATGAACGCTTTTGTGAATATGCTCTGCGGGCGAGAAATCAAAACCTTTACATTATTGCACGTATCATAGAAATCCTTTTCCAGCATCAGCAGGCATGTCTTCAGTTTATTGATACATTCCTCTTTTTTTCCACTAAAAATGTAGGTAAATGATTCTGGGGAAATCAGGAAATTCCTTGATCCTTTTTTGCTTTTATACGTATCATAAATGCCTTCCAGCACCTTTTTTACTTGATACTGCTTTATTTGCGACATTCCGAATAACGCTTTCATAAATTTCATATCGTCGTAATAGAAATCCGTTATTGCTTTGCCTTTCATGGACGATTTACGTGCAGCTCTTCCTATTTCCTGAACATAGTCCGAGAGGTTTCCACTAGCAGCATAGTGATATACATTTTTCACATCATTGACATCGACACCCATTCCGAAGGCTTTTGTTGCCAGCATTATAGGTGTTGAGCCCTTACGAAACGCATCGAATGTCTGTCTTTTTGTTTCATTGAAAGCCTCATTGCTCTGTTCGTCAGTTTTTTTACCTGTATAGGTGCCAATCCTTTTGTCTATAGTAATTTCGGCAAATTCTTTCACGCCTTTTGCTGCGTTAAAAACGAGTGAGGCATACGGAAAATAAACAATAGTTTTCTCATTTTCAGAAAGCCAAAATTTTATTCTTGCATCCAAAGACTTGCATTTTTCAAACTCATATTGAGATTTGGGTAATTTTTCTCCGCTCCCAGGATGAGTAATTTCAAATCCAATATCATCTCTGCGGACGTAACCCAAATATTTGATAGGATTTTCCATGTATAAGCTGACAACCGTATCACTAACAGTATCATCAATGTCCCCGTTAATCGCAGTCGCTGTAAACGCACAAATAGGAAAATGGTATATCTTCCGCTCCATCGCCTTTTTTATGGTGACGTTTATTCTGTTTCTGAGCTTATTCAAGTAGATTCCAAGATACCAATAGTCAGGTCTGAAACCAACTCCCCACGTGGTTACAATATGTGCTTCGTCAACTATCACTAATCCTATTTCACGATCACCTATGATTGTTTCGATTGAATATGACAATAATGTTTCCGGACTCAAATACAGTAGATCGACTTCTCCGTCTTTGATTCTTTGTAAAACTGCCTCTTTTTCAATCTGAGTTATTAAATCTGAATTGAACGCCTCAACACGTTTGTACCCCGAATTATGTAATTTCTCTTTTTGATCCTGCATCAAGGCCTTAACAGGTTCAATAATAACGGTGAGTTTTTGATATTTCTTAGCCAGATATACGGCAGGTACCTGGAACATAACAGATTTTCCAGCACCTGTAGATGCTGTGACAAAAATATCTCTAAATCTAGCACCCTCATCGTATGAATTTTCTGCCTGACGGATTATTTCTTGAATAATCTGTGCCTGCGATAAATCAACTACCTCTTTATCGATATCAGGATTTTTATAGAATTTAATAGTTCTGAAGCTTTCAAAGTTCTTTATCTTGATGTCATTTTTTGCAATATCAATAAGTTCATTTTCAAGTTCGACATCTTCAGGAAGTTTCTCATTGAAATTAATCAGCCTAATGCCATTATGCAGGCAATAAGCTTGCAAAGAGCGCTGAATACGTTGAGAGGTTTCACCGTTTGTAGCTTTCAGGCTGATGACCTTAGGTTCACTATCAATGATCCGTTCTAAATCGCGAAGATATGTATCGACATCTTCGTTCAGGAAAATATTATAGTCACTTTCATCCCCAACGTCCTCGATAACTAAGTTTTGTGGATAGTAATCTACAACTATAATGTTCTCGGAATTATCATATTCGTAGTTATGGAAACTGCCATAAAGAACGCCATCGGCATCAACTAAGGCATTATATACTGCAATGAAATTCAGACAATCATCACTTTGGGTGCTACGGTCTCCATTTAACGTGTCGATTATTTCTCTTGCTAATTCCTCACTCATTTCAAATTCCACCGGGTAATAATCCGGATATAGATTATTACGAAAGATAGTTAGGTTAAGCCCGTCTTCTTCTATTGCATCGTCAACTCTATTCTTTATGAGCGAGTATTCTTCATAAGTGATCCAAGCACTATCCCCTTCATCCAAAGACAGTAGTGCCATACTTAAATTTTTACGAGTTTTCTTATCAAATTGTAGGACATCTTTCTTCTTTATTATAGGTTCATCTATGAGAGGCTTATCTGCCAAGTGTTCGAGAAATTCTATTTCAAATCCTTTATAAACAATAAGTTTCACTTTTTTATCCCCTATTTTTTTGTTTTTTTATTATATCTTATATCATCTTTGAACTTGTACAGCCATTTTCAGTAATTGCCAGCAAATCCTCAAATATGACAGGCAACTTCAGTGGTTAACATGGCGGAAAGCTGTGCAGACTCTACTTAATTGCAAGAGATAATTTCAATGAGTGTATAATATCAGAATATTTTATTCATAAATTTTAGAGAGGATACAAAGACTTGCGCGACATTGTAATTAAGTGTGAACAATGGCTGTCCGATGAGGTCAAGAAAGCCGGAGCATCAGGAATAATTCTCGGTCTCTCCGGCGGAATTGACTCCTCAGTCCTCGCGGCTCTGGGTCGTGAAGCATTGGGCCATGACGGTGTACTCGGCGTGATTATGCCATGCCACAGCAACCCTAACGATGAGGCGGACGCTAAACTTCTTGCCGAGACTCTTGACGTTAAATACACCCGCGTTGACCTTTCGGCTGCCTATGACTCAATGTGTGAGGCGTTGGGCGTTGAAGTGAGTCCCCTCGTAAGCTCGAACATGAAAGCACGTCTCAGAATGGTTACGCTATATGCTCTAGGTCAGACCAACAGGCTCTTAGTCTGCGGGACTAGCAACCGTTCAGAGTACGAGACAGGATACTTCACGAAATACGGCGACTCGGGTTCAGACTTGATGCCGCTGGCCAGCTTCCTGAAGCGTGATATTCGTGCGATGGCGAAAATTCTCGGTGTCCCCGAACGAATCATCACTAAAGCTCCAAGCGCGGGCCTCGTTGACGGACAGACAGACGAGGGCGATATGGGTTTCACGTATGATGTTCTCGACGAATATTTAGCGTCAGGGAAAATTGATGACCCTTCGGCAAAGGAAAGAATTGACGTTATGCGCCGCAGAAGTGAACACAAACGCAAGCCGATTCCAATCTTCAGACCATAATACTATTCAGGAGTGATAACATGTCAGGACATTCAAAATGGGCAAACATCAAGCACAGGAAAGCAGCACAGGACGCAAAGAGGGGCAACCTCTTCCAGAAGTTAGTCCGCGCAATCATCATCGCGGCAAAAGACGGCGGCGGAGACCCGGCCATGAACATGCGTCTCAAGACAGCCATTGAGCGCGCAAAAGCCGTAAGCGTACCCAACGACAACATTACACGCGCCATAAAACGCGGAACAGGTGAACTCGGCGACATCTCATATGACGAGCTAACCTACGAAGTCATAGGCCCTTCAGGGATCGCAGTCCTCGTAAACGTAATGACCGACAACAGAAACCGCACTACCCCCGAAATCCGCGCACTTCTCGCAAGAAACGGCGGGCAGATGGGCAGTGAAGGTTCGGTAGCATGGATGTTCGACCGCAAAGGTGTCATTGAAGTCAAAGGAAAGAACATCGACGAGGACGAACTAATGACTCTCGGACTAGACTCTGGAATGTCGGACATGGAGGCAAATGATGAGGGCTTCACGCTCTACTGCGAGCCGTCAGACCTTGACACATTACAGAAAGCACTTGAGGACGCGAAATATGTCGTCGAAAACGCGGAAGTCTCAATGATTGCGAAGACACCCGTTGAAGTCTCAGACCCCGATTCGGCAAGGAAGGTCTTGCGCCTTGTTGATGCTCTCGAAGAACACGATGATGTGCAGAATGTTTACTCGAACTTTGACATTCCTGACGAGGTGGCATCACAGATTGAGGACGAATAGTTGCGGGTTTGTCTGGGAATAGATCCCGGCCTCGCTCGTGTGGGCTATGGTGCTGTAGCGCAGTCTGAGGCGGGGCTTTTGCCGGTCTGCTACGGTTGTATTGAGACAAGCCCGTCAATGAGTTTCTCGGAACGCATCATGAAGATTTATTCTGACGTGAATGGGAAAATAGAAGTGATACGTCCTGATTTCGTGTCGATTGAGCGCCTATTCTTCGGCAAAAACGTGAAGACCGCCGAATATGTCTATCAAGCACGAGGGGTGATAATGCTTCTCATCGCGCAGAATAATCTTCCCGTAACCGAACTCACGCCCACAGTCATAAAGCGGGCTGTCTGCGGAAGCACTAAGGCCGATAAGCACACGGTACAGACAAGAATACGGGATATTCTCGCACTCGATGAAATACCTAGACCCGATGACACTGCTGATGCACTCGCGGCGGCTGTTGCGGGTCTTTCTTTATGAAGGGAGATGATTCACATTCGGACTAGAATTTTTGCCATTATAATCGCGGTTCTTTCGTGGACGTTTGAGGTTGAGGCACGTGATGTATATGTTAGGCTGTCAAATTCCAGCAGCTACTCAATCGGAATAACTCAGGGAATGCTGACGATGACAGACGCTGAAGGAAGACTCGCCAATCTCGGTGAAAGCGCGCAGATTTCAGTTTCAGGCGGATACGTGAGCATTATGGGCAACACGTTCCTAATGCCCGTGAGGATTTCGGGATCAGGCCTCTTGCAGTTCAAGGGGAGGACATATCGCGGGGCGTTCCTGATCACGCAGAAGGGCGGACTTCTGAATGTCCTCGACGTTGAGCAATATCTTTGCGGGGTATTGCCGGCAGAGGTCGGGGCAAACTGGCACACTCAGGCACTGAGGACTCAGGCAATATGCGCGCGAACCTACGTCCTTAAGCAGAGCATGAACAGGGCGGATAAGGGCTATGATGTTGTTGACACTGACGCTGACCAAGTATATAAGGGCGCGGGCGTTGAGACTGCGAAAACGAATCAGGCGGTCTCAAGCACAGCGGGTGAAGTTCTCACTTACGGGAAGGAGCTTGCGTTCACATACTTCCATTCAGACAGCGGAGGACACACGGCGGATATTGCTGACGTTTGGGGACAGAATATCCCATACCTCACGGGAGTTCCTGAGGTCGTGAACTACAAATCGCCAGTCTCAGTTTGGAACGCGAAAATTTCAGCCCAGAAAATCCAGAACGCCGTCAAGAAGGTTACAGGCTCAGACATCGGTACAATCTCGGAAGTCCAAGTTTCAGAGGTTGACGACGGAGGAAGGGCAATCACGATGACCTTCATCGGCTCAAACGGAAGCAGGTCAATGAAAGCCAGCCAGTTCCGTCTCGCGGTAGACCCTCGAACTTTGAAGAGTACGATGTTCACACCGTCAGGAGGAGCATTCAGGGTCAACAACACAACGACACCGAGCGGACTCGTAACTCAGAGGAAGCCTCAAGGTTCGGGGAACGAGCTTACATTTGAAGAGGAACAGGGACTCGCCAAGATGACATCAGAGGGAGTTTTCACATCAACTGAGCTGATCGACATGCTATCGAATCCCGACAAGCGCAAGAAATATTACCAGACTGGACTCGGTCGCGGCGGAAACAAGTCGTCAGCACCCGCAAAGAAGCCACGAAGCAAGTACGGCTACTCCATCGAGAAATCGGGAAACGACTTCATATTCTACGGTCGCGGCTGGGGTCATGGTGTCGGAATGTGCCAATGGGGTGCAATGGCTATGGCCGAACAAGGTTACAGCGCAGAGAAAATTCTCGCACATTACTATCCCGGAACGTCGGTAAGGAAGATAAAGTGATTACGCACGAGGCACTCTACGATTTAACGTCCTATGATTACGCCCTCCCGCCTGAGAATATCGCGCAGTTTCCGGCAAGTCCCCGCGATTCTTCACGCCTCCTGGTTTGGAACGTTAAGGATGACACGACGGAGGCACGACATTTCAGGGACATCACCGAGTATTTGAGGCCGAATGATCTTCTTGTGCTTAATGATACGAGAGTTATCCCCGCAAGATTATGGGGGAAGCGTGAGACGGGCGGAAAGTGCGAGCTTCTACTGCTTCGGAACATTACGGCTGACTTTCTCGAATGGGAGGCACTCGTTAAACCCGCAAGAAGGTTACACGCCGGCGATGCTGTGAACATTGACGGCCATGAAGTGAGGATAGTCCGGGACTTGCCGGAAGGAATACGCGCTGTGAGGTTCGATTTTGGGGGACGAGATGAGTTTATGACGTTCCTTGAGGCTTCGGGGAACGTTCCTTTGCCGCCATACATTCACGGGGACAACTCGATGCGAGGCTCATATCAGACCGTCTTCGCGAAGAATGACGGCTCATCGGCAGCACCGACAGCAAGCCTTCACTTCACGCCCGAACTTCTGGACAAGATAACAGCGACAGGCGTAAAGATTGCATATGTTACGCTTCATGTGGGACTTGGGACTTTCCGGCCGGTTAAGACTGTGGATATTCGGAATCATGAGATTCACACGGAACACTGCGAGATTCCCATTGAGACAGCGAGAATGATTCAGGAATGCCGTGAATCAGGCGGGAGGATCATCGCGTCAGGGACTACTTCGGCGAGAACGTTGGAGTCTTTTGCTGACGAGTCTGGGAATATTACGGCGGGTGTTAAGGACACGGGGCTGTTCATATATCCGGGCTATAAATTCAGAGTTGTTGAGGGGCTTATAACAAATTTCCATCTTCCTCAAAGCTCGCTGATTATGCTTGTTGCTTCATTCGCGGCTAATAAGGCAGGAGCATTCGGCCATGAAGAAGGGATTTTGTCTCGGCTGATTGAGATTTATGAGAATGCGGCAAAGGATGGGTGGAGGTTCTTTTCTTTCGGCGATGCAATGTTTATAATTTAGGCAGCGAAACTCACTGAAACTTTCACGCTTAATATAGCATTCGACTGTGATGGTACACCCTCAGGGTTTCTGCCATGAACACAGCGAATGCTTTATCATAACTTGCAAGAAGACTCCCACCTCTGGCTGTATAGTATAATACATTTGGTGCTGAATATGACTGAAGAACAGAGATTAGAGAAAAACAACCGAATACGCGAGAAGGGGAAAGAGACAAGAG
>CALGGR010000303.1 GCA_937915755.1 uncultured Fretibacterium sp.
TATTTTTATGAACTCCATAATGCTACCTTCTTTTCTACTTCAGTATCATCAGTGAGTGTAAATTTCCAAACTTCTGAAGTTATATCACTTTTCTTGATTACATCTTGATTAATAGTCTGCGTTACTCCCGTCAATCTATTCAATATAAATTTCCCCTGCTCAGCACTTAACGCAACAGTTTCCCCGCCGGTGGTTAAGTCATCTATTACATCGGGAGCCACATACGCCAAATCATTCCATGCTGTTAATCCGTCGCCAACCTTTAAGCGCTTTGCTGTCATGTCGTACCCAAGCTCCCGCTGCTTCAATATCGGGTTCTTAGTCTCCCAATTCGCCGCTGTATCTCCGCGTATTCGGATGTCTATTGTCGTCGCCATTACGCTTAACTCCTCGTTACTGTCCGGCCTATTACTCGTCCGTCTTCGTCGTAGGTTATCTTCAGTACTTCGCCCGTGCTTGCCGTTATCCTCGTTAATTGCGTTCCGGCTGTCCACGTCAACGTCGCTGTTACTCCATCTTCAAATGTTATCTGCGTCGGCTTACTGTATGCGTTGAAAGCGTCTATCGTGTAACCCATTCCGAACATTCCTAGACCGTTCACTTTCGTCTCAACACTGGTAATTTTCCCGTTCAACACTCGGCCTTGATTGGCGGATAACGCGCTCGTCGTGCTCGTGCTCGTCAGATTATCCACAACAGGAACTCCGCCGGAGGAAATTATCTCTGCGATTGAAGCCTCCAAGTCGGAAATTTTTTGCTTTAACTCTTTGCCTTGTTCAGCACTCAATGCCTTATCACTGCCGCCGCTGATTAAATCGTTTATCACTTCCGGCCCTATCCATGCTAAACTATTCCACGCTGTTGAGCCATCTCCAACCTTAAGTCGCTTTGCTGTCATATCACAACCGATTTCTCCTAGTTTCAAGATTGGATTATTCGCGTTCCAGTTTGACGCCGTATCTCGCCTAATTTGTATGTGTACGTAACTTGCCATTTATTTTTTCTTCCTCCAATTTGAAAATTTTATGCTCCGCCGCCGTCCCAAACTTCTACGTTGTCTATCTCTATTGGCACCGGCCATCCTAATAAACATGCTAACTGCTGCATCCAGTCGGTTCCTTCTTCATCCCACCAATAAAGGCAAAATCTTTCCCCTATGCTTCGTTCTACCATTGCGACAAACCTCCGTTTATGTCGTCTTCTTGCTCATTGCTTGAACTTCCTCCGTTAAGCCAATATTCAACATTCTCCTCGTATTCTGCTTCCGTCGTGTCCGAATATCCTCCGTCGTATTCCGCCCATTCTTCGGGCTCAGGTTGCGGCGGGTTCTCAATTAACTTCTTCAGCTCGTCGTATTGCTCCTTCGTCAAGTGATAATGTCCGTCGTCGTCTCCTCCAAGTAAATTGTTTAGCTCTTCGTGATTTACGTTTGAGGACATCACATCAAGTTTCAATGGAGGGTCAATTCCCGAAAATCCTACGATTAACTCCTCAATTACGGGCTGTTCGTAACGAAGAAAAAATTGCTCAACTAATTCTTGATATTTGCTCATGGCTTCAAGCCCTCTATCTCCGCATGAATTGACGCTTCTGTATCAGCTTCAAGCCCTTTCACTCGGATATACGGCGCATAACTCCACGCTAAACTCGTCGAATATTCTCCGGCTATCTCTACTCCAAGTGAAGAATTGCCAGTGTATAGCTTTATCATTCCATGCTTCACACTGATTTTTATTGCGTAACTCTCACAATTGGGGATACTGAATTTTCGCTCAAGCCCTTTGGTGAACTTGAAACGTCCACTTACTATTATTGAGCTCGGGACGGGAGGATAATTCTCGTTGATTAGCTCTAATCCCCATTCTTGATAGGGTAACCATTCTCGCACTCCGAACTCTTGATGTGGCAAAAATGTATAAATTTTCTTGTTGTATTCCTTCGTGATTACTCGGTCTGTATCGTTCTTGAATGTCGACAAAAAAATACACCCCAGAAGGAGTGTTTAATCTTCAACATACTCATCAAGAATCTTGTAAAATTTCATTCGTTCGGCTTCTTGTAAAGGTTCTTTTGTAAAAACTGAAAGGATTACGCTAATTCTTGGTGTCTTTATCGAGGCATTATAGCTGTAACTTCCAGAAATAACGGGCGTCTTCGCCTCTTCTTGTCCGCTCCCTATTTGCTTAGATGAAGGAAGAGTGTAACTACCGGTTGCTTCTATTGAGGGTAAAACATCATGTGTTACCCAATAACGAAACGCTTTCGCCTCAGGCCTAGTACTCCGCATGATTAACGCATAAAGCCCGCTTTTATTGATGGCTACTAACTTTCTCGTTTTTCCACCGTTCGTGTAAAAATTTGTTACAGGTAATTCTACGTATGTACACTCGTCATCCTGCAATACAGTCTTTACAGTCATACGAATATTCGTAAGACCAAGTACCTTCCCTATGTCATTAGCTACAAACCAAGCCTGACCGCTGCGATTGACGACTCGAACCTTTTTACCGATAAATGCAAATATTTCTACGGTATCCGCCATTTTCCGTTACCTCCGTATTTATAAATATTGCAAAATTAGACAATACAAGCTATAATTCTCTTATAAAATATAAGAGTACGGCTGTATTGTTTAATTTAGCCAAAAATATTATAGCCGATAAATAGCTCTCTGACAAGGGGAGCAATTTTTTTATCCTTTGATATTGAACAGCCTCCTCCGTAAATCTTTATCTCTGGCGTTATCGCCCAATCTCTAACTATGCAACGTCGTCTTGACGTCAAAACTCCTCCGTCAGGAATTAACGGGTCGTCGTCTTCAAATGCATATTGCGTGTCATTCGGCGGGTCGTAAATATAATCAATCTGACCTCCATAGGAAAATGGCATCTTAAATTTTCCTAGCCACAATTCGGCGTTACACTCTGGCATGATTTCAAACGAGGCGAATACTCTTTTTATCAGCGTCTGATTGCCTGTTAAGATTGTTCCTAGCCGCAATCTTGCTTCAATCTCCTGCTGGCCTTCATCCTTTAACTCATCCTGTGTGTAATAATCATTTATCTCGTATAAATCTCGACCAATGAAAGCAAAAAGCAAGTTATCAACTCCGGCCGCATGAATTATTCTCTTGGGGAATTTGAACGTCGTCCATATTCCGCGCGTGTAATCTAGAACGTAAATCTCTTCAGCCTGTTTCGAAGGTAATATCCATAATTGCTGTTTCACTGGTACGTCCCAGAGTTGCGCCGTTTCGTCAATTAATTGCGTGAGTGCGTTCGAGACTTTTCGGTCGGGCCAGGAGGCTTTGATTTCTCCGTATGACGTTACGCTTGAGAGTGAGGCAACACCTGAGACCGTGATGAAAAATACATCGTTCGCGACTGACTGAACACTCCTTTGTGAGAATGTCCCCGCGTTGTGCGCTACTTCCAATGTTACCCAGTCCGGAAATTCTCCGCTCATTCGCCAGATTGTCCCCTTGTCGGGTTCTCGTGTTGGCGACTTGAAGATTATCAAGTCTCGTGAAAGTGGAATTATCGCCGTGATGTCCATTCCGTCCTTGTAGCCGATTTCCAGAAATTGCCCTGTGCTTTCGTCCTCAGGATTGTTGTCCCAAAGTTCGCAATCTCCAATGTAGGAAAAGTTTATCGTGTCTGGTCCGTTCACAACCCCTACGCGACCATTGCGAACAAATACTAAGCGGCTCTCATCGGGTGAGTTTTCGAGCGTCTCAAGTTTCGGCAACCCTGTATCACTAAACTTTTGGAGTTTTCCGCCTGACGCTATTAACCAGCAATCATTGCCCTCTGCATCCGCCCATGAAGCTATGCTCAAATCTCCGTCGCCTGTTAAATTTCCTTCTACAGGCCAGATATTATTCCAACGAAAATATTTCAGCGTTCGTGTTCCGGCAAATCTCACGAGAAATCCTCGCCGTCCTTGAACGGGCACAACAAAATCTACGTCTGCTTCAAATCTTCCTGACCACACCAAGCCGCCCCGTACTCTCATCGCTCCAGTCAGAGGCGAAAACTCTACGTTTAACGCTTCCTAATGAACCGTAAAATATTTGCTGAGAGTTCGCATGCTTATTGCTGACCGTCGGCATTCGGCACTCCGTATCCTAACAACATTAAATCCTGCGATACGTTGAACTCATGCTTGTTCAGTGCGTAAATCGCCGCCAATGCTGTTATCGCTATTTCTTGGTCATGCTTGTACGGAAGACTGGAATTTTCTCCATAACTGGAAACGTAAGGAAGACGAGAAAAATATCTCACGGGTAAAGTTGAAGCCTCGCCGTAATATGTGATATATTACGGCGAGGCTTCAACTTTACCCGTGAGATAT
>CALGGR010000304.1 GCA_937915755.1 uncultured Fretibacterium sp.
AAGCCCATTCTTCCCAGCGTCTCATACATCGCACGAGCTACTATTGGCGAGGTATAGTGTGCATTTAACGTTGAGCCTCGTGCTGAAGCGTATTCCTCTTCAGTAAGGAGTTCTTTTAACTCGGCATATTCTTTCTTCCAGACTTCGTTGCTTTCGTCAAATGCCTGTGGTATTCCGCCCCAACCAACGTAACGCGACAAAATTTCTTGTTCCTCCGGCGTGGCTAGTCTGCCCTCGCTTTCGATTGTCTTCAGCGTTCGGATTGCTTCGACGTTGTTGCGGTATTTCGTTTTTGCTCCACCTACTCCTAAATCTTCATCCGTTATTCGGTAATTCGTTCGCGGCTGACTTGGCGTTCTCGCTTCTGCTGATTCGGGACGCAGATTTATTACCGTCTCCAAAAGGCTAGGTTCGAGGTTTCCTTTAGCCGCTACTTGCTCTACTTGGTCGGGGGTCTCTGGTTTGTCTGAAGCTGGGGAGTGGTCGTCTGTTTCTATGTTTGATATTTCTACTATATTTCCTGTATTATGACTATCTATTAATACATTTTCTACATCTTTAACTACATTTCCTCTATCAGAAATTGAAGATACTGAAGATATTTTTTCTACTTCTTCAATATCCTCTGGCTCAACTGTTATGTCAAATAAATCTAGCTGTATATTACGCTGTTCATCACTATTTCTTCCGCTGTCATGTCCAGACTGTTCATGTGCTGTACCCATCCCATCGGATCGATCCCTCTGTCGGGTGGCGGGTTCTGGCTCTCTAGCTGACTCATCAGCTCGCTTTTCATCGCTTTCGCCTGTTCCTGTACTTCCAGACAGTGAACCAGCAGATTCTCCCCCAATTCTAGGGCTGTCCGCACTTTCCATTCTTCCAGATATTTCCGCCGCATTCTCCCGTACTTCGTTAGCGGCTGAGGCGGCTGTTTCAGCTTCTCCATTCGGTACGGGGTCCAGATGTCCACTACTTTCACGTACAGCATTCCGTCCCCCGTCTCCCTCATCAGAGTCCCTTCCGGCAGGTCGGCCTTGTCCGACTCCGTCAAGTCCTCCTCGTGGTAGATCGTCAGGTCTTCCTCCGCCTTCGTCTCCAATTCCTCGAATACCCGGTCTTCCGCCTCCGTCAATTCCTCGTCCGTCATGAAGTTCACTGCTGATACTCCATCGGGTAAGTTGTTCTTCGGCATTAATTTTTCTCCTTTCGTTATTTTCGCGTACTACTCGTTCTACGTTATCAAGCACTCCTCGTGAGAAGCCGCTTGTTACCGTCCCTAAGCGCATTACTGTCCTTTTGTCCAATTCTGAGATTCCCTCAAAATTGTAATCCTCTATGTACGGCTCTAATCCGCACCGCGTCAGAAGATAATATTCTACGCTGTTGCTCAATAAATCCGTCAGCTTTCGCCGTTCTTCTTCATTACTCGCTTGGGCATATAATGGGTCGCCTCGACGTTCGAGGTTCAACGAAAATTCTCGTGCTATTCCCGCTATTTGGCTTCGCATATTTCCGCCAATACCGTACACTTCACCCAATCGCGCTGATACGTCGGCTACGTCTTCTGGCTCGACTTGCCACACATATGGCGGCTCATCAAATTCATGTCCAAAGCCCGGTCGCGTGTCTGTTATGTCGAATACATGACGGACTTTCTGACCGTCGGGGCTTAACAGCCTTACGCTCTTTGTTCCTTTATTCACATAGCGGTGAAAATGTTTGTTCCATAAGTCTATGTCGGCACACGCTACCGCGTTCGGTCGCTGGTCATAGATTAATAGCTGGTCTCGGAAGTCATATTTGTGATTTCGCGCCGCGCACGTCAAAAATTCTGACCAGTTAAATCCGTCTGCCCTTACTCGGTCGCTTACTTCTACAAACCTACGACGCGCTTCCGATAACGATGATTCCTTTGCCATTACCCTACTCCTAACGCCTCAATCCGTGATGTCGGTCTTCTTGTATACTGATTTTGGCCTTTTCGTCCACTGTGCCATAAGAGATTTTTACTGCCTCCCCTAACGGCGGAACTTCGCACATTCGTTCCAGCTTGTGAACTACCAAACTTTGACGGCCTACCTGCTGGACGCAATACCCTTGTGATTCATCTACATGAAGGATTTTTCCTTTGTACTGCTGACCGTCTACTCGTGGCTTCAGATATACTTTCGTGTCCCCCTCAATTAACTTCATGTCGCGGATTGTCTGCTCCGTCAGGGCTGGCTTCTGGTCAATGGCTTGGTCTTCGGGCGTTATTTGAGTTTCTACTTGTTCGCGTTCTCGGACTCGCTCATATTTCAGAATTTCCTCTGACGCTTTCTGTGCCTGATTTACTGCTCGGAAAAGCGCGTTCGGGTCTTCCTTTACTGCCTTGATCCAATGACTAACATACGCCGCGTGATTGTCAAAATGCTCCTGCGTCTGCGGGATTCCTGTCTCCGCTGAGACAAACATTGATGTGATTTCCGCTATTAGCTCTTCTTTCGCGTAGCTCTCTGAACGCATATCACTTGAGGCTTCTCGATTTAATCGGCTCGGATGTCCTGTCCAATGGGCAAGCTCATGCAAACTCGTCGCGTAATAATCCGCCTGACTACTGAACTGCCCACGTTCTGGCACTTGGATATAATCTCCGCTCCTGTTGTAGAATGCCTCATTTCCTCCGTGCCTTATGTCCGCTCCCGACTCCCGTAAAATTCTCTCGGCTTTTTCGCTCGTCTCTATCGGATTTCGCGCGGGCGGTTCGTAGGGCGGAATACCTTCTATCTGGGAAGCATGAAATACTACGTAATTTCTCACAAATACGCTCTTCTGCACTTCCTGCTTCCCGTCATCATCCAGTACAGGGTCGCCAAACTCATCCACTTTCGGGCGTTCCTCGTATTTGTAAAACTCTACGTGCGTTCCCTTTTCTCCGGCCTTCACGTGCCAGCCCTTTTCTTGTGCCTGACCGTATGTTAGCCATCTAGGGTCTTCAGGGTGGCCTAAAATTCCGCTCTGCAACGCCAAGTTCAGCGTGTTCACTCCGTGATAAGGACGACCGCTTACTGCATTGCGAGGCGCATCCCCGTCCGTCCATGTCCTTTGCCATGGGGCTGTGCCTCGTTCCATTGCCTCACACAATTTTTTCACCAAATCTTCCCGGTACTCCTGCGCTTTTTGGGAAATCATTTCTCGCCATGCCTCCTTATGTCCCAGCTTTCTACTTTCTTACGCCAATCCTCAAGAGCTTGCTTTTCCTCATCGGGCGTGGGAAGCGTTACTATTCCCTCAAATTCGGGGGCTTCGTCTGGTTCACCGCTGTCGTCTAGATTCGCTCCGTAATGGTCTAGGATTTTATTCAATTCTTCATTCATTAACTTTTCCTCCTTCATTTATTTACAGGCTTCGCGTTCGGCGGCGTTCCTCATATCGCTGAACCTTTGCCCGTTTTTGGTCATCTATGTATGCGATTTTTACTGTGTCTCCCTCCGATGGCGAGGCTTCTAAGCGGTTTAGTCGATGAACAAATAAACTATGGTCGCCTACCAACTGGACACAGATTCCTCGTTTCACATCTACATGGACTATTCGCCCTCTATACTGCTGCTTGTCCGTTCGCGGATTCACGTAAATCTTGGGGTTGTTTGCTAATCTCAACGAGGCTATTTCTTCGGCGGTTATTCCGGCTTGGGGGCGTTGGACTTGCCTTAATGCCTGTCTGCGACGTTCCACTTCTGCCGATAAGTCAGGATTCGCAAGCCTTAATCCATATTTCACCGCCGCTGAGATACAAAGCTCCTTGTACTCCGCATTCCCCGTGATTAGCGTCGCTCCCCATTTCTGA
>CALGGR010000305.1 GCA_937915755.1 uncultured Fretibacterium sp.
TCCGACAAGGCAACCAGAATCCCGAAGTAAATATTTATCGTTACGTAACAGAAAGTACGTTTGACGCATATTTATATCAGACAGTCGAGAACAAGCAAAAATTTATCAGTCAGGTAATGACGAGCCGGACACCGTTGCGGAGCTGTGATGACGTTGACGAATCCGTATTGAGTTATGCAGAAGTCAAAGCCCTTTGTATAGGAGACAGCCGAATCAAGGAAAAAATGGAACTTGATATAGACGTGAATAAATTGAAAGTGCTTGAAGCGAGTTTCAAAGACCAGCGTTATGCGTTACAGGACAAGCTGCGAAAATCATTGCCAGCGTCAATATCAGCAACGGAACATAAAATCGAACTTTTAGAGCAGGACGTAGCGACTTCGGAGAGAACGAAGGGCGCAGATTTTCAAATGACGGTAATGGGTCATAAGTTCGGATTGGACGGAGACGGCAAACCTAGAAAACAAGAGGCGGGAGAAGCACTTTTAGCGGCGGCTCAGACGTTCGGCAATAATCAGGGGACAATCGGAGAATATCGGGGATTTAAGATGAGTTTCTACACGGATCAGGCGTTCGGAAAGGTGTATTTGAACCTTCAGGGAGCGACGACACATAACGTAGAACTCGGAACGAGCGCATCAGGGAATTTGACGCGAATCGAAAATGCGATAAACGGAATCCCTCAAAGGCTTGAAGAAGTACGAGGGCAATTAGCAAATTATCACAGTCAGGTAAAGGCGACGGAGGAAGAGTTACAGAAGGAGTTTCCTTATGCAGAAGAATTAAAGGAAAAATCAGCACGACTTGCCCAGTTAAATACAGAACTGACAATGCAGGAGCGTAATCAATCTCCCGTACAAGAACCACCGCAACCAGCCCCCGATGAGCCAGAAGTTGAAATATCAGAAGAACCGCCCAAACTTGAAAATCCGTTTGAAGTTAGAGCAAATCCCGAAATTGCTGAAGCTGTTAATTTTAGGGGAGTGCCGGAGCAAAACGACAAAGTTCATTTCGGTATTTCAGAAACAAAATCACCGTTATCGGAGCAGACGATTCGAGATATGAAACTGGTAGAGACCCCAGTGATTTATCTGAATCCAAGAACGGACGGTCAGCAATACAAAGGTGAGATTCTGCACGTGGATAAGGAACAAGGCTACTGCGTTCAGTTGAGCGGAAAACACAGTCTTTTTGTCCACAGCCTTGAAAAGTTAGAACGAGTGCCGGAAGTCGGAGAAAATCTCAAACTTTCATATCCACATGATGAAGGCCACAAGGCGACAATAACAATTCAGGAAGCGCAAACACGCAGAAGATGCCGTAAATAATTTAGGAGGAAAAAATATGCCAGACAATAATGAAATTTTTAGTTTAACGCATGATGAACACCGCCGAATATTCGAGGCACTGAAAGCGCAACACGTTGAAGGTCGGCGAGCATCGAGGAAACCGCAGGCAATAATTTTATTGGGACAGCCGGGAAGTGTAAGCAACGGCCTCATGACATCAATCACTGAAAATTTGCCTGATGAAAATTTTGTGATGATAGACGAAGAAAATCTCCGACGACAGCACCCGAAATATGAGCAGTCAGTAATGGAAAATAACAGTTTAGTTTTAGGGCAGATAACAGCGGACGCACAGGACTGGAAAAAATCCTTGATTCAGACCACAATGAAGAGTCAGCTAAATTTAGTTATCAGTGATTCGCATTGTGAAGCCGGAGCCGTAAGTGAAACCTTGAAGCGTCTGCGTGAGAATGGTTACATCAGCAGAATTTATGTTGTATCGGCACATGAACGAGAAAGTATTTTATCTCTGTACCAGAAACATGAAGATGAAATCGCTACGCATGGATATTCAGAAAGGCCGCAAATTTCGGAGCATGATAAATCTTACGAAGCTCTGCCAGAAGCAGTAAGAAAAATTGAACGTGAAAAATCTGCTGATGAAATTATTATTTCCGACATTCTAGGACAAATTTTTTATCACAACGGCCTGAAAAATAATGAATGGACGCAAAAACCAGAAGCGGCAAAAACTCTTGAAGAACATCGCAATCGGGTATGGACAGCCGAAGAGATTTCAAAATATCAAGATGACTGGAATGCAGTAATTAACAGAATGACTGAGCGCGGAGCTTCTAAGCAGGAATTAGAAGAAGTTTCACAAGTCCGTAACCGTTGCT
>CALGGR010000306.1 GCA_937915755.1 uncultured Fretibacterium sp.
TGAGAACCTTGAAGCCTTTCATAGCCTTTAGGGCTGCCAAGTTATATGTTGAAGTAGTTTTGGCGACACCGCCTTTTTGATTTGCTAACGCGATTACTTTCATTATGCTTAGTCTCCTTTTAATATAAAAATAGCATTAAAATAATATTAAGTCAATATTATAAAAACATGAAGGGTTATTCCGAACGGGAATGGTGAGAGACAAGAAGCTGAATGGAATGTTGTTGAGCCTGATACGAGAGAAAGAGAAATATCAGACGATCATTCAAGCATATGAGGGAAGTGATGGATCTATGAGACTATAGCGTGGATTGTTCTTATTGCTCTTATCGTACTCCAGCTTGCCCCCAATGCTCCGGCTAAGAATAAGGCTCCGCATTTCTTAAGGCAGCCGCTTCATTTCTTGCAAAGGGGAGAGGATTCTCAGAGAAACGCATTGCCAGGAGAGAGCAGTTTCTGCCAATGCTTTATCACAGAGTTTGGAGCCGATCCGCTCGTTGACGCTGAAAGGACTCACTGACGCACTTTGACGTAGAAAGCCCGAAATGGTTACTACGTCATTGCTGCATCACGCGAATATTCAGTGATGATAAGGGTTTGTGGAGAGTATGCTCAAGAATGCTCACAAAGGGGTGATGATGACAAAGCCATGTGGGGACTGTTTTTTCAGAGTGACGTACTTGACGTATCGTTTTGGAAGTCTGCTCTAGAATTTTATTCCACCCCTTTCATTTTTTCCCTTAGAGTTGAAATTTACTACGTCAGCTACGTCAGATAGAAAAGTATATGAAGAACATACTTTTTTAGAAGCGGTCAAAACCGATAAAAGCGGCTAAAAGGTAGTTATGACAAGGGTTTATAGCTTGATGTAGCGTAGTTACGTCATGTTTTGGGGTGAAAAACAGAGAAAGGTTTGCAGTTGTTGAAGAACAGTTGACGTAATAACTAATGTAGAGGTAATTACGTCAAGTGAAAGATCAGGAAAGGTTAAACCAAGAAGAGCCGAGCTCAAAAAGAGTCGGCTCTAAACCTGCGTCATCATCATTGTGAGCATTATCATGCGAGCGGAAGTAATTTCAGCCCTTCTTCGGTAAGCTCATAGTCCTTGAGACTGATGCCAGTATGAGTTCTCTTTTTCATGTCAGCATAGTCTTCACCAACGAACCCCGCGATGCTCTCATAAAACTCCTTCTTGTTCTTAGCGTATCGCTCAGGATAGCGTTGCTCAGAATACCAATCACGATAAACCGAAAAAATCGCCTCGATCTTTGACGGGTCATCCTTTTTAATGGTCTCGGTGCGCCTTTTCATCATAGTAGTAAAGAACTCAATGGCAGAGTTGTTATCAGCCATATAGCTTTTTCTGATCTGCTCAGCTTCTTCCGGTTCATGAAAACGATTGCCGTTGTTCAAGAGCACATCCCTGTAAGCTGTAATGGCCTTATTGAAAATGGCACTCCGCTCCTCAAACATTTTCTCCATGATTCTTGGGTCTCTCTTGTTCTCCGGAATAATATTCGGACAAAGGAACGGTATAATGCGATCATAGACCCACTTTCCGTCATCACCGCCAAACTTCGGGAGCTGATTCATACAAAACCAGAGCAGACCTTTATAG
This sequence comes from uncultured Fretibacterium sp., assembly GCA_937915755.1. Lineage (GTDB taxonomy): Bacteria > Synergistota > Synergistia > Synergistales > Aminobacteriaceae > JAFUXM01. Next base: position 1,619 of record CALGGR010000306.1, read on the forward strand.
GTGAACCAGAATTTGTCCTTTCCTTTGAACTCAGCGTGTATCGCGTCCCCGCCCGTGGCCTGTTTGAAAATGTTGAGTTCGCCGATGGTCATGAAGCTCATGTCCGCCGAACCGGCCATGCGTTTGCCGTAGATGCTGCTGGAACCAAAACGAGCTTCCATTTGTTTGAGATCGATAGCAGCGCAATTCTCATAACCTAGAATCTTCTCAACCAGTTTCTTGAGCTGAGACTTCCCTTAATTTCCAGGACCATACATGAAGAGAGCTTTCTTCATTTCGTAGCCAGGAACGTTTGAGAAGATGGCTCCCATGAACTCCAGAAGGAAACGAATTTTGTCTTCTTTGCCGTCAGCGAGAGAGTTGATATAAGCGTCGAAAACGTCAGTTCTTGTGTTCTTTGGTTCGAATGAGAAAGGAAGCTGAATAGTACTGTAGACTTTGTGATCATGCGGAAGCAGTTCCATAGTTTCAATATCGAGCAGACCATTCTGAAGATTAACATAAGTCTCATTAGAATTGAGGAGAGCATTTGTAATGGCTCTGCGAGTAGTATAGAGTGCAGCGACGGTCTCATTGATAGCGGACATTTTGACAAGGTGATAGTCGTAGTCCTTGACGAAGCCCCTCACCATTCCAGTGAAGCCTTCTCTGGATACGGGCCTATAGACGCCATTGTGATAGACATACATTCTGCGGAACTCCAGCGATTCTTCGACGGCAAGATAATGCAGGTGCTTTTCGACGTATTCACCGAGCTCAGTCGGGCTGACGACGAGCTGACCTTTCCTTTCAACGACGAAGGGCGGCTTCCTGATGACGGAGAAATGAAAAGTGTCGTGACAGGCAGCAATGCCAGCATCAATAGTTCTTTGAGAGTAGTCTTCTCTGTCCCACTTCTCGCGGTAAAGCTCAGACTGTCGGAAAATGCGGTCAATCATCTCAGGATCGGGACCTACGCGGAAAGCGATGAGAGCACACAGAGCGACATCGGCTTCAGACGGAGTTTTGCCGTCGGGTATCATTCCCTTATCGAAGAGAGAGATGAACTTTGAGCCGTTCTTCTGAGAACGAAGATCGGAGAGTACCTGCGGGACATCTTCTTCTGTGAGCTTAATGAACTTGTCTTCCTGTTCGGGGTCGAGTGTTGACGGCAGCTCCTTCTTTCTCATATAGCATTCAAGAAAGCGGAGCAAAGGGACGGTGCAGTCTGCGATAGTCTCAGAGTCAGAGATACGCTTTCCAGTGAATGTGGAATATCGGTTCGTCAAACCACCAACATAAAGTTCAAGTTGCTTCTCAGCGTTCCTGACATAATAACGGCTGCTGAGTTTTGACCTACCGTTTGAGACTTCAACGGGAAGGCGGGACAAGTCGCATTTCCCGTAAATGTGAATACCGTTGCCGCTGGGGGACATCTCAGCGTAGGTTGGGAATTGTTTCAGAAGAATTTGAACAAGCTCAGACTGAGTATCCCTGTGATCAATATCCAGAAAGAAATAGCCCTCAGGAATGATAAAGCCGATTCTTTCAGCGTCCCTCGTTGTGTTCTCGTCCCTCGTTTTTTCAGAGCGGCTGAGCTCATCAAATTCGTAGAGTAGGTAAGTGCCGCCTTGCATTATTTCTAATGTAGGTTTGCACAGACCCCTCACCGAACCGAACTTACAACTCTCGCTGTATTCGGCTCTCCATCTACGTTATGACGAATGGTGTATTTTCATATGGCACTTATGACAAACTACTAGCGTTTTTCGTTTCTTCGCAATCATCGCTTTTTCCCAGCGAGTTTTTCCTTTGAGATTTTTTAGCTTGTTGACATGGTGTATCTCGAAGGAAACATCATCCCCTTCAATCCCGCAAAGCTCACATTTATGTGCCTTCAACCTTTTTTCGAGGCTGTTAATGTCCAAGTAGTGTTGACTGTCTTTTATTGTGTCAATATCTGAGTTTTTAAAGATATTTCCACGCCTAAAATCAGGTAGTCTCACTATCATCCTTCTCTGCATTCCTTTCTTTGTTTCATATGGAACGCTCCACCTTTTGCCTACTTTGTACTTTTTGCTGAGGGCACCTATATGGGTTTTATGCTTCTTTGCAAGGGTTTTTAGGCAACTATATTCCATTAGGTACACGAAATACCCTAATTTTAGGAAGTTGCTTGCGAGATTGTAGTAATTGCAAATACCGCGAGTTTGCGCATTATAGGTATCTATTATTTCGAGGTCTGTTGAACCAGTCAAGTACTCCCTGTGCCAAGGTATAAAACCGCCATTTTTGTCTTGTTTTATAACCTTATGTTCAAACAGAAAGTCCTCTATTCTTTTCAAGGGAATGGAAATATCGGCGCTGTAATTCAGTGTTCGCTTTTTAATTCCATTTTTTGTCGGCTTCGTTACGGAGCTTCTACGGACACTCACGTTATACCCTAGAAACAAGGCTTTCTCTGAACTATGTGTGATTTTTGTTTTTTCACTGCTTAATTCTAGTTTCAACCTTTCTCTTGAGAAGTCCGTAAGTTCTCGCTTGATTTGCTCCGCTTCTTCACGAGTTCCGTTGACCCCTACAATAAAGTCATCTGCATACCGTACATAGGCTATTTTTTTTGTCCGTTGCGTCTTTGCTCGGCAGTTTACGCAGTTCGACTCCTAACCTATGTATTTGCTTCAGTAGGGTCTTCTTTTCTGCTTCATTACTGCTCTGGCCATATCTCTTTCTTAACTTACTGATTTCATAGCCTTTGAGCCTATAGGCAGATGAACGATCTCGTTTGCGGGGAACGTTGAAGTTTTCCTGCATAGCTTCCACTTTTTTGTCCAGTTCATGCAAATATATGTTTGCAAGTATTGGGGATAATATACCACCTTGAGGTGTTCCGCTGTAGGTCTTATATTGTTTCCAACCTTCCATATATCCGGCTTTCAGAAACTTTCTGACCAGGTTTATGAACTTGCTGTCCTTTATCTTATCAGAGAGTATCTTCAGTAAAACATTATGGTCAATGTTATCAAAACACCCCTTAATATCCCCTTCGATAAACCATATTATGCCCCTGAAGCTGTTGCCAATTTCTGATAATGCTGTGTGGCAACTCCTGCTAGGTCTGAAACCGTGCGAATGAGTACTAAATATCGGCTCATAAATTGCTTCAAGTATTCGTCTCATTGCTTCCTGCACTAGTTTATCCTTGAAGGACGGAATACCAAGTGGACGCTTCTTTCCGTTGCGTTTAGGAATGTAGACACGTTTGACAGGTTTGGGCTTATATGTTTGTTCTTTCAGCTCCTTGATAAGCTGACAAACATATTTTTCTCCAAAGCCGTCTGCTGTATCATTGTCTATTCCCGCTGTTCCCGCTCCTTTATTGGAGTAGAGTTTCTGATATGCAGTCATGTAGATGTCTTCTCTCAAAAGATACCTATATAACCGCGTATAGATACCATCTTTGTGTGCTTCTGAATTACTTTCCATTCGTTTCAAAATTTCAGATGTTGGTTTCACTAAGGCTTCTCCTTCCTTTCATCTTAGATTTTGAAGTTACGTAGACTACGTCCCTTCGCCATGTAAACGGCGTTACCGTTCTCGGACTACTACGGACGCTCCGTACCCTTGCAGAATTTTCAGTGTCGTCATTCTTGCCTTTTACAGCTTGAATTTTCTCGCCTTCCGGCATTACACATAGTCCGATATTTTGGACGCTTCTGTTTAGGGTATCCCCAGTTAGCATCATTGCTCGGTTAATCCGAATTGTCGGTTTCGCTTTAGACCCTTTAATACAGGTTCTCCTGCTCGTGCTGTGCTTTGTTAATCACTCTACCTTATGGGTGGCTTAAGATAGATGCTCACAGAATGTGTATCAGGCTAGTTTCACATTTCCACATGAAATGGACACTCAAGTCTCACGTTAAGTAGATAACTTAAACCTCATATTCGGTTGTTGTTGCGGTTCAGTCGTATCTTTTAGCCTTTAGATAACTTACCGCTTTCCTGCCATGCTATGTTCCAGTATCAGCTTTCGCCTTTCGGTTAGGCAGGTCAACTCGCCTGTGATTTTAGGCGGCAGTACCGATGACTGCTATCAATAATGCCCTTTCTGGGCGCACCACCCACTCATGGGAGTGAGAAGGGTTCGTGCCAGTTTCACGCCCCGTAATGACGGAGATCGGTAGTTTGCCGCCGTCAGCTTTATATTTCCAAGTAACCCAAATAGGTTTTGTTTTTAACTCGTTCAAAATGTCCTCCTTAATGCGAATGGTGTTATGAAGCCTGCAAGAGAATAAACTTTAGCGAATGTGTGGAGTAGAGTCAAGAGGATTCCGAGCAATGGGATCATAAGCGGCAGGAAATTTCTCCTGCCGGATTTATGATTGATAAAGACATTACGAGAACGCGTGGGATTGAGCTGCCTGTGCTTATAGGAGATTCTGTCGAGAGATAAGAATTGTTCTGTTATCTGCTCTCATTGCACACCAGCCCGTGTCATATGCACTCCAGCCTGCCCCTTGTGCGACGGCTAAGCTAAAGAGATTAATAATGCTCCGCATTTTCTTCTTAAGGCAGCTGCTTCATTTCTTGCAAAGGGGAGCGCTAGGTGAGAACCGTTCTCTATAGCATTTTTCTAAAATATGAATAATGAGATATAATAAAAAATTATGAAAGCATATAGTGATGATTTAAGAGAAAAAGTATTGAAGGCATTGCAAAGTGGGCAAGCGGCAAAAGAAGTAGCACCACGTTTTGACGTTGGTATAAGTTGGGTTTACAAAATAAGAAAACGTTTTTGCGATACTGGCAGTTATAAAGCTTTGCCACGTAGCGGCAGACCGCGAAAATTAAATGAAGAAGACGTTAATAAAATATCCGAAATGATAAAAATAAACCCATCATTAACGCTTGATGAGATAAAGGAAAAAGGAAAATTTACGACAAGCTGCACAACAATTCATAGAGTATTGCAAAGATTAGGGTATACATATAAAAAAAACACTTTTTGCGGCGGAACAAAACCGCGCTGATGTGAAACAAAGGCGTATTGAATGGCGCAAAAAATCTCAAAGTTTTGATATAAATAAAATGGTATTTCTTGATGAGAGCAGTATAAAAACGTCTATGGTGCGTTTATATGGCTGGAGTTCCAAAGGCAAGCGCATAAGAGATTATGTCCCTGATGCAAGATGGAAATCATTGAGCATACTATCGTCTCTGCGCAGCGATGGCAGTACGGAAGCGATTGTATATGAAGGAGCTTTAACGGGAGAATTATTCAAAACATGGCTGAAGGAGTGTCTGTTAAAAACATTAAAAAAAGATGACATTCTGATAATGGATAACTTGTCATCACATAAAGTTGCAGGTGTAAAGGAAATTGTTGCCAGTGCCGGAATAAAATTGGAATACTTACCGCCTTACAGTCCTGATTTGAATCCGGTGGAAGCCATGTGGTCAAAAGTAAAAAACAATGTTCGAAAGATACCGAAAACAAAAATTGAGGAGCTAGAAAAGGCAGTGGGAGAAAGTCTGAGTAAGCTAAAACGATTGGATGCAGTGGGCTGGTTCAGACATTGTGGTTATTCTTCATAATTATGGAATTTGCTATAATTGCCATAATAGATTCTCCTGTATTGTTTTCAAATTTGCTGGAAAAATTATACAGGAGATTTTTTGTTTTTGCCACTCATTTTGCCACTCAATGGATGACGGCATGAACGTATATGAAGACTAAACTTATTTGATGGTTAAAATCAAGAAAGAAAAATTTTAAAAAATTTTTGCCACTCAATTTTTTTTGCCACTCAATGAAATTTTTGACTATATTCTCTCGTGTAGCTTTTCTGTAATTTGAGTGAAAAATTCAGAAGACCATTTCTCGATTGAGGACAGATTTTTTATGAATGGCATGACGTCTTCTTTTGCCTGTGAAAAGTTAATAGCTTTGAACCTTTCGGTTAGTAAATTTTTTACGTCGTTAAGGTTATTGACGTAAATGTCCGTCTGTGAAAGCCTGGCTTGCAGATGTTTGAAGTTGACTTTTGTGCCTTTTGAAAGATAGAAAACGTAATCGTATAAGTCCCTGCCTTTGACTCTTGATTTCCACCCACGGCAAATTACGGCATGGATTTTTCCTGCGAATAATGATGGGGCATCGTAAAGATTAATTTCATACGGGGCAGGGAGTAATCTGAATTTTCTTTCAAAGGTTGCGAAATCCGGCGGAATGGTGTCAAGTTCAAGTTTGATTTTGATGTTTTCGTTGCTGGCAACGCGGTTCGCTGAGTTATTGTCGAAGAATAACAGCAGGTGTTCTTTAGTGTTGGCTTTGAGAAATGCGGATTTTATCTGTGATTTTGAGTTTTTTTCTTTCTTTATGATTGAAACGTTGAGACCGAAAGAACGGATTTCTTTTTCCAAGAGCGAGAAATAACTTTCGAGATTGAAATTTTTGTCTGGCTTTATCAATGAGAAGTCCAAGTCCTCAGAAAACCTGTCAAGTCCGTAAAATATCCGTAGGGCTGTGCCGCCGTAGAAAGCAGCGTGGTTAAAAAATCCGCCCTTGCTTAAACCGCAGAGAATTATCTCCTGTAAAATTTCTTTTAGGGCGTTTTTTCTGTCATAGTCCGACTTTAATTCGTAATGCCTTAGCATTTCTGCGATAATATTGGTACTCATTGAAAATTTTTCCTCAAAAATTTTTCCAGTAATGTAACATTGCTCGAATGATAGAGCGGCGCGAGTTCTTCAATAGTCTTAACGTTAAGTTTTTCAAGCTCTGAGCAGTCGATTCTTAAATCTTCTTCAAGGAGTTCCGCAATCCTTTTAAGTGAACGGACAGGAGCAACGGAATAAAGTTTATCGCAAATGGCTTTTTCTGGTGAAGCTATTTTGAAATAATGCTCATCTTCATGGAGCGATATGACTTCAAGATAAAAGACATCGGACGGAACGTCCCTGTAATAAAAATTTCCGAAAGATGTGTGATAAGTTTTTTTCTTTCTCTTTTCAAACGTAGCGGAAGTATAAGAATAGACGGCTTCGGGAATAAGTCCATGAAAAGAAAGGGCAAAGTCGAATGATAAATATGACGGCGAGTAGATGCTTTCAGCAAGAAGATAACCTGCTCTGTTTATGTCAGTTTCATAAAGCCCTCTGATGATGGGAAAAAAATTTCCTGATTTAACAAGCCGTCCCAACTTCGTTTGAGGATTTGAATATTCCGATAAACCGTTAATAATCATGTTATTAGTGAGTATCATTAAGACCACCTTAAAATTTATTCTATGATATTTTGTGGTGAAAATCAACAAAAATTATTCTTATGAAAAGTATATTATCTTTACAGTGTTGTCTTAATTGAGATAACATCGAGATTTATCAGCTAATTTTCCTTTATAGGCAAAAATGTTTCTTTAAATATATTAATAAACATTCTTTTTAATAAAATAGCTTGCATTAAAAAGTATTTTAAATTAAAATATCTATATAAACAAGTTATATAAAATATAATATTGATTTCTAAGGAGGGAACTTTTATGCCCAAGGCGACGTTTGATGATTTTAAGAACTCTTTTTCGGCTTTCGAGTCAGTTCTTCTTGGTAAAAGTTCTATTATGGAGGATCTTTTTAATCAGCTCAGCAAAGATGTACGGATTGAAATGGCTGCGGATGCGTCAGATGAGGGTGTGCCAGCTCTGTCGGCGAGTCTCGGGCTGATTGAAGAGTATGTTGACTATGAATTAAGGTTGGGCAGTAATTTCGCTTCTGATGGTAAGGGCGCGTTTAGTAAGCTCCGTATGTTTGGGGAAAAAATCGTTCCTTTACGCAGAAAGATTTTCACGATTAACGGTCGTGATTATGACTATGATCGAGTGAACTTTATCATGCAGACTTTTATTAAGATGCAGGGTTTTATCCTTGAACCTTTCGGGTATTTTCCTAACGGAATTGAGAAGCCACTCTACGGTGAGATCTTCAATTCCGCTCCATGTTATGAGTATGTAGAAGGCAAAGCGGCAATGCTTGTTCCTCGTGTTATCAAGTTTAAGACAGACCGCTCTGAAGATGAACTTAGAAAGGCTTTTCTTGAAGAAGGTGATATTGGGGCGTTGCTTGAACTTTTCCAGCTTTACGGCAGAATCGGGAGAAAGGATAAATCTCGTGAACTTATGGGAATTTATATGGATCGCGGCTATTACCGTTGGATTGATGAAGCTAATGAGGCAAGAATGGCGAACGGGGAAAATCATCAGAATGATGAAAGCGAAAATTAAAATATATTAATTTATAATCTTATAAAAAAATAGCTTTACTTTTAAAATATCTTAAATTATATTCTGCACAGAAACAAAAACTTAGTATTGAACTTTTAAGGAGGTAATCTCATGCCGAAAGCACAGTTTAGCGATTTTGTCAAATCAAGCCCATTTTTCAAAGGACTTGTTGGGAATCATGATGCGGAAAAAATCTTTGACATTCTCAATGAAGATGAACAGATTTTTGAAGCGGTTTCAGCTTCTGAGGACGGATTGCCCGCGCTTTTGCCGAGCGTGAAAAAAATCGAGGATTTCGTCTCGAAAAATTCTGATGGCAGTTTTCCCATGACTGACACCAACAAGAGGATCGTGGGCAAAATGCAGAAGTTTGTCCTTGAACCTTTCGGGTATTTTCCTAAAAAATCCAAAAGGGATTTTGCCGGGAGTACGATTTTCAAGACTGCCACGTGTTACGGGTACATCGAAAGCAGAGCGGCAATGCCCGTTCCTAATGTCAAGCCTGTTTTGAAGACAAACCGCTCTGAGGAAGAACTCAGAAAGGCTTATATCGAGGGCGGGGATTTCGGGGCGATGTTTGAGCTCTTTGAGCTTTACAAAGAGACTGGCGAAGAAGAGAAATCAGAAGAACTGATTGACATTTACATGGATCGCGGCTATTACCGTTGGCTTACGGATGCCGAAGAAGCTATGATGGCTGAGGAAGATTCGCAGGACAATAACTAAACTGGTTTAAAAATGACGGATAAGTTTTTTGAGAGTGGCGTTCAATGTGAGAAGCAGAAATATTACAGGGCCGCCGCAGAATTTTTCTTCAAGGCATGTAAAAAAACTGCTTCGAGGTCGGAGGCTTTTTCGCACATTCTCAATCTTACGGCGAAGAATCTCATTGACTGTTCGTACCTTGAAAAACTTATCCTTGAGTATAACGAACTTTTCGATGAGGCGGAATTTCGTGCTTATTCTGATCCTGAGATTTCAAATTTGTTCGGGACTTTATATTATTTTGATTTTGAGATTATTGAATGGGATTTAGAGAAAGCCGCAGGATTTTTTTGGAATGGTGCTTTGAGGGGCTGTGCAGATTCTCAATATTATCTCGGTCTTATGCATGAGTTTGGACATGGCGTTGAACAGGATTATGAAGAGGCTGCCAAGTGTTACAGAATTGCTTATAATCATGGCATTGAAGAAGCCTTGAATGGTCTTGAAAGACTTGAAAGATTGGAAGAAAAATAAAGTTTTTTGGGAAGGAGATATAAAAACATGGCTATGGTAAGAGAAGCGAAACAGAAAATTTACAAATATGATAAGAGTTGCCGTTTTAGTGAAAAGAATGATTTAATTGCATATCTTCAAGAAGAAGAAGCCGCCAAAAAAGATTATGTCTGTCCTGCTCGTGATTTATCAGTTCTTCCTGATGGAAAAACATTGGTCATGGGAAATAACGAATTTCGCATGATAGATTTATTCCACTTACAACTTGCTTCAGCTTTGAAGATCCCAATGCAATATTATAATGCAATGCGGTTTGAAAAACCGGATTTGCTTGCAAAAAATGTAAATTCCTGGCTGTCTACAATAGATAAAAATTATATGCTTCGCACTGTAGCTGGAAAAGCCCGTGCTCTTTTAAGCGACAGCTATTGTCGTATAGATAATCTTGAAGTCGTTTCGGCGGTTCTTAGTGCCATGAGCGATATAGAAGAGCAAGATATTGAGTGTAATCTTGATTTCCAATTTGCCAGAATGAATGATGAGAAATTGTATTTACGTTTCGTGAGTGGCAGAGAAAGAATATGTGCAAGTGATCGTTTAGCTGTCGGCTTTGTAGTTTCAAATTCTGAAACTGGGCGTGGTGCTGTATCAATTCGGACAGTGCTTTATACTTTTTCATGTTCAAACGGAATGTTAATCGGAAGTGATTATTTCAGAGAAAGAAAAACTCATGTTGGCAATGCTTCACAGACCTTTAATGAAAATTGGGAAATTACGACAATTACGGATAACAGGGCTTTTACATCGAAATTGAAAGATATGATACTTTGTGCGATAGATGAAGAGAGGTTTGGCAGGATTGTGGATAAACTTGCCGAAAGTGCAAAGACTCATATTACAGGTTGCGTGAACGATGTCATAAAAGCCGTCGGGAAAGAATATGAGTTAAGGGTTTATGAGCAAGAAAAAATTTTCAACTACCTGCTTCGTGGAAGAGACCTTTCACTTTATGGGCTTTCCAATGCTGTTACCCGTTATTCACAGGATGTTGAAGATCATCTTAGAGCAACAGAACTTGAGGAGATAGGCTGGTATATAGCCACTATGGAGACGCAGAAATGGGAAAAGATAAATGCCGACTGCGCAGTTAAAGTGCGAATGCTCGAAGGAGAAAGGGATTGATATTATCCCATAAGCATTTTTGTCAAGTCAAGCGTATGACATAAAAAACTCTAAATTATGCTTGAAATATTAAGTTGTTAATTATAGCGTTAAATTTTATAAAAAGCAAATTAAAGACTTAAGGAAGAAACTGAAAAATGGCACAGTCAGAGGGAATAGGCTCTAAGGCGTTTATGAAATTCTGAACGCACTTGATAAAATAGGAGGAAAATAAAATGATATACTTTGAACGCATAAAAAACCGCGCAGAAAATGGAAATTTTGATAGTATGCTTACCATGAGCGATATCTATCACTATTTCCATGATGATGAAGAGGCTCTTCGTTGGTTCAACAAAGTCGTAGAATCCGCGCAGGAACGTGGTGAAGTGGCAAGGGTTGGTTTTGCCTATTGCAGGAACGGAAATGATGATGATTTTGTAGGCAAGGATTACGATGAAGCAAAAAAATGGTATAAACTTGCGATAGAGTCTGATGACTATACTACTTCTCAGAAAGCCGATTTTATTTCTAAAATGATTGGGCTTGGCGGTTCGGATACTTTATGTTGGCGTGAAAAATTAGCGCGTTTTAATATCACAGATGATATTGAAAGTAAACTCGCAGAAAAGATTCTTTATGAACGCATTAAACTCGGAGATGAGTATGCGGACTCTGACAAAGAAAAAGCCATAGAGTTTTACAAGCTTGCTTCTGAAGGTGAACTTGACCCTGATTACGAAGACGTGTACGCGCTGAAAGTCAAAGCTATGCGGAAAATTGCAGAGGTATATGACGAAGCTGGAGATTATGCAAATGCCGTAGAATGGTACAAAAAATTTGCGGAGGACGAAGACGGGGATATTATTCTTTACAATCTTGATAAATACTGGGATATTACTCTTTACAATCTTGATAAATACTATACCACCATTGGTGAAGATGTTGTAAGACACATAGCTGAACGTCTTGCGGAGTTATATTACGAACTGGGGCAGAAAGAGCAGTCAGTGAAATACTATAACAAATTTAAATTCCAGCACGACGATGATGATTATAGGGAAAAAGTTACGAGTATATCCTGTGAGATTGCCGCAGAGTGTGAAGACAATACGGAGACTGTAAAATGGTATCAGTTCTCGATGGACTACGGTGAGGAAACTGACGAAGCTGCAAAAAAAATTTCTGAGTTTGCTGAAAAGGGAAACGCTTACGCCCAATGCTTAATGGCAGACAGATTCATGTCAAATAGCGAATATAAACAGGCTTTGGACTGGTATCAGAAAGCAGTGAAAAGTAACTGTCGCGCTTGGGCGTACTATGGAATTGGAATGATTGCGCTGAAAGGGCTCAAAGATGAAGGAAAAGCGGCTAAATATTTCTGCGCATCGCTAAAATCAAGAGAAAATTCTTTGTCGAATCTTCATAAGGATTTGTATAAAGCGTCATATGTAGATTTTTGGCACGATACATACAAGGGCAAAGCATTAAGTAAACTTCTTGACATAGTGAGAAATGAGCAGAAATCTCCTGTTCTTCCGTACTACGCGGAGACTCTTTTCATGGAACTTATTTCGACCGAATCGGAAATCCTTGAACAAGTAAAAGACAACTTTGAGTACAGTTCAGGCGAAGACAGTGCAATCTTCCAAAATATGCTTGGGATTATTTATTCCGAAGATTTGGGAGGCGTTGATGTTGACTTTGAGGAAGCTGCTTCTTGGTATCGCAAAGCCGCAGAGAACGGACACGTTGAAGCTATGTATGCTCTTGCGGAGATGTATGAAGAAGGGCGCGGAGTTGAACAGGATATTGACGAGGCTGTGAAGTGGTATCGTGAAGCTTCGGAGAAAGGACACTTGACAGCTAAGACAATGCTTGAAAGGCTTACTGGAGTTGAGGAAGAAGAAGCACAAGAAATTTCTTCTGAAACTGACATTGATGACACTGACACTGACAGCGAAGAAGAAGATGAGGAGGAAGCGGAAGATGATGATGTGAAAATGGACGAAGAGGAATTAAGGCAGGCTATGAAAGCCGAAGCAGTCGAACGCATGAAACTCTTAGGCTTGCCGGAAAAAATCATCAGCGACTTTCAAGAAAAATCTGCCATCTACATTTCCGAAAGTGTGAAGTTCGGTGAAATCAATGAAGTCTATAAGATCGACGACGATAACACTCTGCTCGATGATATAAAAGACTTCGAGAAAGATTACGATGGAAGCCTCGTCTATCACGTTATCAGAAACTATAACGACTATCACGAACTTATCTTCGATTCTTTCCTCTTTGTTTTTCCTAATCCTTCCGAGTGGGATTATGCGAAAAGAGTTTTTAAGAATAAAAAGATATTGATGGACGTTTACGTTTTGAACAGAGAGATCCCTGCGTTTTCCGAGTGCGGCGAAATTTTAGTCGAAGCGAAAGACGGCGGTCTCGTAAAAATGAGTTAAGGAGAATTTCAAGCCCTCTTTCAACGGGGGCTGTTATTCAAAAAAAAATTTTGAAAGGAATTGATATTATGCCAAAAGCACAATTTGACGATTTTATTAAGTCAAGCCCAATGCTGCAGGGCATCGATGGGAATAAGGACGCGGAAAAAATCTTCGACATTCTCAACGAAGACGCACAGATTTACGGAGCGATTTTGGCTTCGGAGAACGGGAAACCTGCCCTGACTGCGAGCTTGAAAAAAATCAGCGCTTACGTCGCGGAAAATCCTGACAGCACTTTTCCTATGACCGGTTTCAACAAACAGGCGATAGGAAAAATGCAGAAGTTCATTCTCCAGCCGTTCGGTTATTCTCCCAACGGTAAACAGAAGACAATCACGGACAACATCTTCAGCTCTGTTTCATGCTACGGGTATGAAGATGGAACGGCAACAATGAGGATAAAATTAACGTCCGAAGAAATTTCAAAATGACGGTATTGCTTCGGCAACGTGAAAGTGGGTATAATATGATGCTTGATTTGGAGCGTTTTATAAAGGCGCAGGATACGGACTACGAAACTGCTTTGAATGAAATTAAGGCGGGAAGAAAAAAAAGTCATTGGATCTGGTACATATTTCCCCAGCTTCAAGAGTTGGGGCGTAGTTATAATGCTAAGTATTACGGCATTGAAAATCTTGACGAAGCTAAAAATTACTTGGCTCATTCGGTGCTTGGCAGACGCTTAATTGAAATCAGCGGAGCGCTTTTAAATCTTTCGGAGAATAATCCGAACGTCGTCATGAACGGGGAGATTGACGCAATGAAACTTCAATCCTGCATGACGTTGTTTGCTTATGCTTGCGGCGAAAAAGATTCGGTATTTCACAAAGTTCTTGAAAAGTTTTTTAACGGTGAAACTGACGGGAACACGACAAAGATAATCAGCAAATAATTAGACCTGTACGTTTTTCCAATGCTTTTTGGATTGATTAACGTACAGGTCTGTTGTCTTTACGGGACTTCTTTCTCAGTTATTTGACAAAAGATCAGCCCGCTTTTTGTTCGATAATTCCATCAAGTTGACGTTCGCGTTCGCGCTCATGCTTCAAGATTTCGTTTGCCGCCTGATACGCAAGGTTCACCGCATCGAAAAATGCGTTAGGTTTTTTATCAAGGACTTCCAGCCAGTCGCCGACATATGCCGCGTGATTGTCAAAATGTTCTTTGGTCTGATCTATCCCTGTCTCGGCAGAGACGAACATTGAGCTTATTTCCGCGACGAGTTCTTCAAAAGCATATGATTCTGTACCGAACCAGCCTGAAAAATCGCGGTTAAGTCTGCTCTTATGTCCTGTCCAGTGCGATAATTCGTGAATTACAGTCGCGTAATAGTCATATGGCGTTTTGAAAGATGCGAATACAGGCACTTGGATAAAATCCCCTGAAGGACGATAAAACGCTCTGTTTCCTCCGTGCTTAATTTTTGCACCTGATTCCCGTAAAATCCTTTCGGCCTTTTCACACCTGTCCACCGTTTTATTTTCTGGAACATCCGGAACATAGGGTTCTATCCCCTCAATCTGCTCTGCATTGAAGACCACGTAGGGCATAAATTGTCCACGCCCGCACCATCCTCCGTCAACACAACGTATTAGATATATTCCCCTTTCGCCGGATTTGACACGAGCACCCATCTCACGCGCTTGGTTATAAGTGAGCCATCTGGGATCCGTATAGCCCTTAAATAGGCTTCTGAAATGAAGTCTGAATACGTTCATGCCGCTGTACAGATGTCCTGAGATTGCGTTTCGCGGCAAGTCGTCCTCGACTGCACTCCACGGTTTCTGCCACGGCGCGACGCCTTTTTCGATTGCTTCACGTAAATCTTTCACGAGTTCTTTGCGGTATGTCTGAATACTTGACCAGCTCATAATTTCTCCTCCTGATTAATTCTGACGGTTTACATAGTTTCTTAATCCGCATTTCATGAATGCAAGGCGCAGCTCTTCCTTATTCCGCTTTTACGTCGTTCTGTCCTGTTTTACTGACCTCCACGCTCTTAACAGTTACCCTGATTTCCATTGAAGCCTTGCCGTCCTTGTACTCGTAACATGACGCAGTTCCGAAGTTTGGACTTTTCAGCGATTTTTGCTTGCCATTAGGCTCATACCCGAACGGATCGAGTATTACTTTCTGCATTCTCCCTATTGCCTGTTTATTAAAGTCGGTCAAAGGGAACTGGCTGTCCTGATGCGTCTCGGCGTAAACGTCTATTGTCTGAACGTTCGCTGAAAGCGCTGGCTTGTGCTTCTCTATAGCCTGAATTGCCCCGTAAATGCTCGCGTCATGATTAAGGATGTCAAATATTGCCTGTGCGTCAGGGTTTGCCTCTAACCCTTTCAATGCTGAATATGAGTTGATAAAATCTTCATATGTTGCTTTGGGCATTGATAGATACCTCCTTAGAGTTTAGAGTTTGGGTACGGTCTCCCAGCCTCCTGCTGAGATGACCATATAAAACACAACTGCCTTATATGAATACCTGATAATCTCTACATCAGAGGCGCGCTCTCCCACGCTGAAAATACACCAAGTATTATTTGTCAAAATGATGTTTGAAACCTTTGCGCAAAGTTTCTCTTAATCAGAACAATAAATATTATATATAAAAATATTTGAAATGTCAAGTATGTATATTTTAGTGTAATAAAAACATAGATATTTACTTGATTTTACAAAAAACTAACCGTGAATACTTTGAAAAGACACTCCTGTAAAGAAAAAATTTCAGCCATTTTTCACCACAAAAATTACGGGCGCAAAATCACGCTTGCCAATTTCAAACTTTCGACAGCCAAATTTCGCGCCAATTAACGGCAAAATCTTTTTTATAATTGTGAAGCTATATTGGCTATGACTTCATCAGGCAAATTGCTAATTTCTGCAATCATAGGACGGGGCAGATTTTTCTTCAACATACCCGCTACCATTCGCGTTATACCTTCGGCTATGCCTTGCTCGCGCCCTTGCTCCAAAGAATCTTCCCGTTCCTGTTGTAAAACTTTCTCCTGATTCCATTTAGTCAAAAACATTCCCTTAACCTCCGCTCTATGTCCCATAATGAAACTTCTGATTATAAAATCTTCGGGAATACTATTTATCACCTTATCTATGGTTTCTTCCAAATTATCGCCACGATTTTGCCGTATTTCGTTGACAATCCACGAATACTCATACAATGGCTTGCATGAATCCATCAATTTTTTATTTCTGCTGTAATTAATATTCAGCATTGTTACGGTAACTTCAACATCGCCCTTGCCATCATACGCTTCACTCAACCTAAAAACTTTCTTCTCAGGCTGTTCATCAGTTCCATTGTAAAAGCATATACACTTCGGTCTGGGGATTTTTTTCAGCGTTGAGGCATAAACATGATATTTTGCTGCGGTACCCAATAGTATGAAAATCTTGTCTTCAACATGAGCATATTATTCTCATCGCTGAACAATTCGCTGATATTCTTCATTTCTCTTTGAACGTCCTGCCTAAAAATTTCATCAATTTTATTTTGAATTTCTTCGTTTCCTTGTGATATGTCCTCTTGAGGTGTGGTTATGTAGCCAACAGGTCTTGAGCGTAAAAATTCATTATCAAGACGCAAATTTTTTCCGTAAATTACCTGATAGCAATAGGTTGTCAAGAGAGTTCTGAGCTTTGATGTAGCGCAACAAAGCCTGAAATAGCCACAGCGTTCAGTGTTAAAATACACGAATGCTAAGAGACTATCAAAAGAAAGCGATAAAAGACACCTACGAGTGGCTTGGAGAGCATGAAGGAAATCCGTGCATAGTGGCGCCGACGGGCTCAGGAAAAGCCCATATAATAGCGGGGTTCTGTAAAGACATATTAAAGCGAAAGCCCGAAGCGAAGATACTAGTGCTTTCGCATGTCAAAGAACTTCTAGTTCAAGATGCGGAAAAAGTGCATCAAGCGTGGCCACAGGCGCCGCTAGGAATTTTCAGCGCAGGACTCAGGACGAAAGAGACGGCCCCGATCACAGTAGCAGGTATTCAGTCAATCTGGCGAAAAGCCGAAGAACTCGGAACAGTTGACATTGTGATAGTAGATGAAGCGCACATGATCCAGAACGAAGACGAAGGAATGTATAGGAAATTGCTGAGTGTGTTGAAAAAGAAGAATACAGGAATGAGAATGATCGGCCTGACAGCGACACCTTATAGACTTGGTCAAGGATTGCTCACCGAAGGAGAAGACGCAATTTTTCATGGGCTGATAGAACCGGTAAGGATTGAAGAACTTGTAAAGCGAGGATTCCTGGCGCGTCTGACGTCAACCTTCACCGATCTGCAAATGAACGTGGAAGGAATCAAGAAGGTACAAGGGGACTACGAAAAACGAGAACTAGAGTCCCGCGTGAACAGTTCCGAAGTCAACGCGAAAGTTGTATCAGAGACAATTCGACGAGCAGGAGACAGGACGGCATGGCTGGTGTTCTGCGTGAGTATTTCACATGCAGAAGCGATGCGGGAAGAGTTTCGAGCGCAGGGAGTAGTTGCAGAGGCGATAACGAGTAAGACCAGTTCAGGCGAACGAGAGCGAATCTTCAATGGCTTCAAGGCCGGCACGATCAAGGCATTGACAAACGTGGGGGTTGCGACGACTGGTTTTGATTATCCCGATATAGATGTAATAGTAATGGCCAGACCGACGCTTTCACCAGGGCTTTATGTGCAGATGAGCGGGCGAGGAATGCGAGTGAAAAATGCAGGTCATCACAGGGATTGTCTTGTTCTAGACTTTGCAGGAAACATATCCAGGCATGGGGCAGTAACGAAAATCATCCCACCTCAGAGGACGTTGAGGTCCGGACGAAAGTCAAATGAACTAAGCGGGATGTTCAAGCTCTGCCCGAAGTGCAAGCACACGGTGATGAAACGCGCGCATGAGTGCGTCCATTGTGGGTATATGTTCAAGGAACTTTCAGAGCTGAACACGTCAGCCGACATAATGGGAATAGAAAGCCTGGAGACTGTTGCGTTTCAGCGAATGAAGGTAACTTCGTGGTATTGGAAAGTGGTGTTCCGGAAAAAGGATAACATGCCGATATTGAGAGTGGACTTTTACGGCGAGGACAAGTTGCAGGGGGCAAAGCAGTTGTTTCTCTATATCATGCAGGAAGATAACCGAGCGTACAGGCAGATAACGAGCCTGTTGCAGGGAGTGAAAGTGCGAAAGATTGATAGTGTGAAAGAACTCAATGAATTGTGCCGGACAGTAAGGGAAAACTGCGCCCCGCCGTCATGGATAGAGTATAAGGAAGAGGAGCTGGAAGGCGGAAGGATACATTTCACGATAAGTAAATGGGGATTTTGAAAGGGACGATGGTTTTAACCTGACGCAATGAGAACTGCGTCAGGTTAAAACTGCCAATTCTGAACAGTGGCTATTTGCTCCTGTGTGAGCATACCGCTAGATTGAAGTCTCGATAGGAGATCGGCTCTTTCTTCTCTGCGCCCTTCAGCGCGTCCTTCTCTGCGTCCCTCAGCTCGGCTCTCCTCAGCTTTTGCCGCGAGTTTATCTGCTATTAAATTATCAATTGCCAGACTCATATTTTTCTCCTCCAAAATTTTGTCATAAAGTTCCTTGTTATTTGAATTACTGATCTGAATTATGGTGTGAGCCATATCCTTGCTTTGTGCGTGTGAGTAGTCGTTGCTTTCGGTGCGTTCTCATTTGTGTCTATGGGATTGCTCTGTTGTTGCTGTAGGGTGTCTATGTGTCGGGTAGATTGTCGTTGGTGGAGTGAGCCTGTCCGTTGTAGTCGCTCGTTGTGTTGTCGCGTTATGCTCTGTGTCGTGGAGACTTATGGCTGATCGCTGTCTCGTTGATGCAGATGCTTCCTGTTCATTCTCTCTAGTTTTGCTCTGTAGATTGTCGTTACGCTTATCCCTGTTAGCCTTTCTACCTGCTTGTATGAGTGCGTCTGTAACAGTTCCAGCGCGTGATCCAGTTGCACACGGCTAAACTTCTTTGGACGGCCATCTTTGAAGTCGGCGTTTTGCCTCGCTATGGCTTTGCCTTCCTGCGTCCTTTGCACAATCATGTCATGCTCGAACTCCGAGAAACTCAGCATGATGTTCCGTATTAGTCTGCCCGTCGGCGTGTCGTCGATTATTCCCATGTTCAGCACTTCCACAATTACGCCCTTCTCACTTAGCGTCTCTAGCAACTGCACTCCCTGTATCAGACTGCGGGCAATGCGATCCAGCCTCGTGATTATGAGCCTGTCCCCGTTCTCGATAACCTTCATCAGCCTGTCTAACTGCGGACGGCGTTCCGGCTTCCCGCTGTACACGTCCCTGTATATCCGCTCTGCTCCTGCTTGCCGGAGTGCGCTTTCCTGAGCCTCTAGCGAATTGCCATCTCGCGCTTGCCCCAGCGTACTCACTCGCGCGTAACCGTAAACCACGCAAACCAACCTCCAATGATGAATAAAACTTTTGGTAATGCGAACGCCGAAATTCTACAACGCCAGGCGCGAATTTTCAAAAGTGGTAGGTTAAAAGAATCGGATTGAAACTGTAATTCAGATTTTTATTTCCTTTTTGATATGATATATTTCTTTCTGCTTCATTGCTCATAATTATTCAATAATTATATAGGTAATATGCTGTAGAATTCTCAATTAGGTTTTACTTTCATAGAAATATGAAGTGAGTAACTAAACTCAGAAAGCGAAAAACAAATAACTGAGTTATTTATAATATAATATAATAAAAAATAGGCTACTGTAGAAAGTACGTGAAATTACGTCTATAATTAAAAATTGTAAGCTGACTTCAGCTAGTTATATCAGTTGGAGTGCAGTTTTTGGAAACTGCACCTGAAATTATTCAAAAGGGGAAATGTATCATGAAACGATTTATTTTGGTACTTTGTTTGCTGCTTTTTTCGGCATCTGCTTATTCTGCGGAATCAGTAGACGGCGGATTAAGTTTTGAGGACGTTCGCAGGCTTGCTAACAGCGGCGACATCAGGGCTGTTAATGCTCTAGGCGCGATGTATTACGAGGGCTACGGGGTCAAACAGGATTACGCAAAGGCATTTGAGCTTTTCCGCAAGGCCTCAGACGGAGGAAACGCAACAGCTATGTCCAATCTTGGCCGCATGTACTACTTAGGCACAGGAGTCGGGAAAGACCTCAAGAAGGCAGCAGAACTTTTCCAGAAAGCCGCCAAGAACGGAGACACTGAGGGGAAATTCATGCTCGGACTGCTTTACGATAACGGTGAAGGCCTCAAGCAGAACAAAGAACGAGCAATCGAGCTTTACCGCGAAGCTGCCACGTCCGGCTATATGAGGGCACAGGCCAATCTTGCCTCCATGTATTACGCTGGCGAAGGCATGAAAGCTGACAAAGAGATGGCCTTTTACTGGTATGCGAAAGCGGCGGAACAAGGCGATGCTCAGTCTCAGTATAATATCGCGGTCATGTATGCTAACGGTGAAGGCGTTCAGAAGGACGAGGCTTTGTCGGCTGAGTGGCTTCAGAAAGCAGCGGAACAGGGGTATGAACCTGCCGTAACAGAACTTGGGCAAAGGACAAAATAATTGCAAGCGGCTGACGACTGAACGCAGGAGCTTACGTAGGGAACTGCTGAATGTTACATGAGAAAATCATCATTAATATCACAAGAATCACCCTTGACAAAATCAAACTGGCCATGACAATAATGGACTCAGGCTATTCCTATTCCCTAAAGCAGGACTCACATACTGACAGCGTAAAAAGGGCAAGACCTCCCCCAGCTCCGAAGATTTGAGCGCAAAAGAACGGCACATGATTCACTCATTGTGTCAAGAATAAGCATGTTCAAAATTTCGGAGGTCATAAACACATGAACATTACAAGAAAATGTATCATAGCGGCAATATCGGCCATGCTGTTGGCAGCGTCATCACTGGAAGCATTAGCAGTAAGTCCATTGAAGACTGACATCAACGGCAAGGCTTTGGATGATATTCACGACATTATGCGGGAAACAAACGGCGCAAAACCTAGCATACCGAAATATTCAGCCCTTGTTCTTCCCACAATAAGCGGAACGAAAGGCGAACTAGGCTGGCGTTTAAGCTCCTATCAGAACGATGGAAAGGAACTCAGCGCATACTCCAATATGGCAAGCTCATTCGGCAGCGACATACGGATAGATACGGCACTGAATCACGCCGGTGTTCACCCTGTAACTGCACAGTACCTCACAGCTAACGGCAAAGGAAGATATTTGTTCCTTCACAGCGACACAGCAAGAGACAGCCAGCAGATACCTAGCTTTAATGCCCGTATGTTTCTCGTTGAGCAGAAAGGCACGGCCAATCCCACGTTCACGAAGGTAGGCGATGTAATCAAGACGACACTTGAACGCAGCACTTACGGCCCGTCGTATCTTACTGACGTGAAGAGCGGACTCAGGGTTAACCGCAACAGCTCAAAAGAGGAATATTTCGTTGTGGCTCATGCAGTTGACACGGAATTTGCAACGCATAGAACCTTTGAAAGCGGCGGCAGCAGTTCGGAGTGCAAAACGGACATTTCATTCTTTAGGCTTGCGGAAGATGACGAAGGTAAAGCAACATTCAGCGCAACACCTCTGAAGATACGCGATATTGTCAATGGCACGGGTTATTCTTCGGTACAAATTGCTGTCGGTGATTTCACGGGCGAAGGAATAACTAATCAGGTGGCAGTAGTAACATCAACAATATCAGAAGTATATCTCACTGTCTACACTATACGCCTGAACAGCAGCGGAGCACTTGAGGCCACAAAAACCGCGAGCGAAACTGTTTACAAGGCTAAAAATTTTTATTATGGTAGTATCAACGGAATATTGTCGTATCCTGTCGCAGATGTTGCCGCTGGAGATTTTGACGGGGACGGACAGACGGAGCTTGCTGTTGTGTACAAGACCTGTGAGACAAACGTCCAAGCCGTTGCTGGTAGTGTAGCTGATGACGAGGTTCGCGGAAGTGCTGCGGTAAAGATATACAAGTGGACAAACGGAGCATTCAAGAGCGCGGAAACGGTAAAGGACTGGAATTATCACAGCACATCAGGCTACTATCAGACCCAAACAGTAGCATGGCTGAAACCTGTTGCGGCTGACATTGACGGGGACGGCAAACACGAGCTTGCTGTTTTTGTCGGGACAGGCTATTATTCTTATAGTCCGGGTCTTTTCTCAGGCTACTTAGGCCGCCAGAGTAAAACGCTTCTATCTTACGGCTATATGACATTCTGGTACTGCAACAAGGGATCAATACAGCCTGTATTAGGCGGGCCAGATATATCGTCGTTCAATCGCAATGACAAAGGTTATCTCTTTAACTTGGCTTACGCTTCCAACAGCGATTCCTCATATTAGAACGTGTCTTCACAAGATTAATGATTCATGATACTCTAATAAAAAAAGGAG
>CALGGR010000307.1 GCA_937915755.1 uncultured Fretibacterium sp.
ACAAGGACGATGGCGACGCTGCTCACGACGGTCATCTGGGTGCGCGTGCTCACCTTGCCGGAAACGAGGGTGCTGGCGAAACGCCCCACCAGCATCATGAGCCAGTAGATTGCCGCGATGGCGCCGCCGATGGCCGCGCCGTAAGCAACTTCTGTGGCGACCTTTTCGTTTGGCGCCCATTCCGTGTACACGCCCTTAAGTTTTGAGATCGTTTCCGTAATCTCGGTGCTGGGCGTTCCGGGATACGACGACACCACATTTACACCTGCTTCCCAGGCTCCGTATGCAGCCGCTTCATTTCCCAAAAGCAATTTTTTCATACGATTTTCCTCCGGATCCCCATTGCATTTCCGCGCTTCTGGCATTTTAACTTACACATCCGTAAGCGAATGGGTGATGGATGCCTCCACTTTTTCATTATAGCAAGAGAAACAGTTCTCTATGTGTTCCTGCGGCATTTTCGGTGTGATCAGGCTTACCAGGGGAACGATCACAAGGCCTGCCAGCATAGCGAAGGCGCCGCAGTTAATGGGGGACTGCAATACTGCCGGGAAGGAGGATCTCACCAGCATGTTGGCGGTCATGATCCCGGCACCGAAGATAAAGTTTACGATGACGGAGATTTTCGTTACGCCCTTCCAGTAGAGGCTGAACATGAACGGCGCAAGGAATGCCCCAGCCAATGCTCCCCATGAAACTCCCATCAACTGCGCTATGAACGTTACGTTTGAACTGTACTGTATGAGCGCGAGGATTACGGATATTATGATGAATATCACGATCAGCACCCGCATGATGAAGAGCTGCTTCTTCTCGTCCATGTCCTTTATGATATGGCCTTTAAGCATGTCGAGGGTCAGCGTTGAACTTGAGGCAAGAACTAGCGATGAAAGCGTTGACATTGAGGCCGACAGTACAAGTATAACGACGACTCCAATCAGAATGTCAGGCAAATTCGAGAGCATCACGGGGATTACGGAGTCGTAACCTTCAGCGGGTACTCCGAGTCCTGAAGGGTCAAGCTGGGACGTGAAGAGTCTCCCGAAGCCTCCCAAGAAATAGCAGCCCCCCGCGACTATGAGCGCGAAGAAGGTCGATATTACTGTACCTTTTGTGATGTCGCTCTCATTTTTGATGGCGTAGAATTTCTGTACCATCTGGGGAAGTCCCCATGTCCCCAAACTTGTGAGTATCACAACTCCGAGAAGGTTCACGGGGTCAGGGCCGAAGAATGACGCGAAGACTCCCGGCGATTTTGCGAGCGGAGTAACGGCGTGAGGGTCTGAAATCTTTGCGATACCTGCGAGAGCCTCCGAAAGTCCGCCCTTGCTCTCAAGTACCGCAACGATTACCGCGACTATCCCGACTAACATTATTATTCCCTGAATGAAATCGTTGATCGCAGTTGCCATGTAACCTCCAGCGACAACGTAAATCCCCGTCAAAATGGCCATGACGATCACGCAGACCGAGTAATCGACGCTGAATGCCATCCCGAAGAGTCGGCTCAAACCGTTGTAGAGGCTTGCTGTGTAGGGAATGAGGAAGATGAAGCAGATCACCGACGCTGCAATCTTGAGGGCATCGCTGCGGAATCTCTTGCCGAAGAAGTCAGGCATCGTTGCGCTTGAAAGATACTGGCTCATGATCCTTGTACGCCTTCCGAGAACTGCCCAGGCCATAAGCGAGCCGATAAACGCGTTTCCAAGCCCAGCCCACGTTGCAGCGATTCCATAACGCCAGCCGAACTGTCCCGCGTATCCCACGAAGACGACCGCAGAGAAGTAGCTTGTCCCGTAAGCGAACGCCGTAAGCCACGGGCCGACAGCACGCCCGCCGAGAACGAAGCCGCTTACGTCGGTTGAATGCTTGCGGCAGTAGAGGCCGATGCCTATCATGACACCGAAGAACAATATCACTAATACTGTTTTGATGAGCATATTTTGAGTCTCACTTCCGTATTATTTTCGCGCGAAAGATTACATCTCAATCAACGCAAAATCAACCCTCATAAATGAACGAAGACTAAAATCTGCAAACATGACGCTACGAAATCGAGCTTCTCGAGATAATATTGGGAAATGTTTGGGGAAGAATTTGGCTCCACCACCAGGACTCGAACCTGGAACCTAATGATTAACAGTCATCCGCGCTGCCGATTGCGCTATTGTGGAACAACGAAAGGAATTTTAACCGTCTCCCCCGATTTTGTCAACTCAATGCTATAATCACGGCAATAATTTTCTCAGGAGGATATATCATGCAATGCACCTCAGCAGAAGCCGCAAAGTTACTCCGGAAGCTCAGCGAAGAGAAAGCAGCACTAGAATCACAGGAAGCCCAGAGCTGTACATTCAGAGCCGCAGTAAATGAGGACATCGGGACAGCACGGCCGGAATATGATTACGCAGAGACACAGGCAAAACTTGCAGCACTAGATGAAAAGATACGCACGGTTAAGCACGCAGTAAATACATTCAATCTTACGCATGAAGTTCCGGGCTTCAATATGACAATAGATATGATGTTAGTGTATATTCCCCAGCTCACGAAGAAGAGGCAGAAACTTTCAGTTATGGCTAACAGGCTCGCGAAAATCCGTGAAGTTGTCAGGGTTGCAGGAGTGATTGAATATACCTACGCGAATTATGACATTGAACAGGCCAAGAAAGATTATGACGCTGTAACCGATGAATTATCCCGTGCACAGACTGCATTAGATGTCCTGAATAATTCCGTGAAGTTTGAGATAAATATCTAGCTTTATTCCTTCCGTGAGAGAAGCTCAAAACTTTTTATTGGCTGATGGGGTTCGAATCCTCTTGTTCATGGTTAATGTTATTTCGTTATTTTGCATTGTTATTCATTATTCGTTAATGTTCAGTGTTGAGACGCGAATTTGACGCACAAATATCTTCACTGAATTTCTCTCTCGGTAAAAACTTGTTTCACTTGGGGAGCTGAAGTAAAAGGTTTCAGGCTTCCTTTTTTTATGCGTATAATTACAGCACAATCACTTGAAGGAGGAATAATTTACATGAAACAGAAATTTTTGACAGCACTGTTAATCCTCAACCTGTTATTATTTGCTAGTACAGCTTGGCCTGATTTCGGCAGTTTCTCCGGGAAGTCCGACTACTCCACCTCCAGAAGCTCAACGAGAAGCAGCAGCAGCTCAAGCACTACCCGTTCAGCGTCATCGACAACGCACAGCACATCGACAACGCGCACAACGTCAACGCCCTCACGCACCTACACGCCATCACGCACAACTACGACAACGCGAACATCAACGGCTGTCCCCATGGCTGCCGGAATTGCCGCAAACTCCTTACGCTCCGGAACAGCAACAGATACGGACGATGACGAGTTCACCGACGACGATATGAATACCTGCATGGGTGTAGCTTTCGTGTTCCTGATATTCTTCATTTACTGGATATTCATACGCAGGAAGGCCAAGAAAAAGCAGCGTGAAGTTATTCTGAATGCTCCGGAAATGATATTAAATCCTATTGACGAATATTTATCGCTTGATCCTAATTTTGACGGCGGAAAGATAACTAACTTAATGGCTAATCTTTACGTTCAGATGCAAAACACATGGCAGGCAAAAAATATTTCCAGCTTGAGACCGTACATGACTGATGAATTTTATTCGCAGATGGACAGGCAGCTTGACCAGTTCAGGAAGACGGGCAGGACAGATTACACCGAGAATATTGCTGTGCTTGGAGTGCATATTATCGGCTGGAAGCAGTCATCAGGCTATGACTATATCACTATCGGGCTGAACTCGCGCATAACGTCATACACCCTTGACGACAGAACCGGCAAAGTATTATCCGGAGACATGAACACCGAAAAATTCATGGAGTATGAGATTGACATGTGCAGGAAGTCAGGCACTATCACACAGCCCGAAGAGGAAGGACAGAAGGCGGCAACATGTCCTCACTGCGGTGCACCGTTGAAGCTCAATGCGTCGGCACAGTGCGAATACTGCGGGAGCGTGATCACTAACGTAAATACTGACTGGGCAATATGTGCAATGAGGGGAATATCTCAGAGGACGGCATAATCATGAAAGCAGGTGATGAATAATGACCAGTGAAGACAGAATAATAATCGAGCTGATAAATTCTAGGTTTGACGCGTCTGATAAAA
>CALGGR010000308.1 GCA_937915755.1 uncultured Fretibacterium sp.
CGCTCATCTTGCTGATGAAATCCGTCTCGTCCTGCTTGGCCTCCCGTTTGGTGGCGAAGCCGCACTTCTTGACCTGCTTGTTGGCTCCCTCATAGGTGCGGTAGCGGAAAATCGCATACCATTTTCCTGTTTTCTCGTTTTTGTACTGACTCATGACGTTATCCTCCTCGTATAATAGTATTTGCAAGGAAATATTTCATAAAGAATATCAGCCTTGCAATCTGATATTCTTTTTTCTTTCTTTGCTATTTACCAAACAGCAAACCTGTGGTTTAATAGATGTGTGAGATCATCGCAGTCGGTTCCGTTTCTCCTTGTTTATCCCTTCATGGGTTTATTCTTTTAGAGACTGTTCCCTGCACCTGTATGTTTACTTCTCACCGATAGCTGTTTTCCGCAGTTTCGGAATGCCTTCTTGCAGTAAGGCTCGTGCATATTCCTCTGCGGCTAATTCTAATATGCGAGGCTGTTGTTGCTACAGGTTCCACAGGTTATTGCGTTTGGTTTCGCTAATTCCTTTATGAAAGTGAGGTGTTACTATGATTGAAACTCTCTTTGTCGGTATTGATGTCGGCAAGACATTTAACACTGTCAGACTTCTTGATCCTTATGGTACTACCTTGAAGCTTTTCACTGTCCCTAACGATAAAACGGGGGCTGAAAAACTGAGAGATTCTCTCAAAGATACTCTCCTTCATGCTGATTTTGACTCCGTCACCATCGGCATGGAGTCCACTTCCATTTACGCCGATCATCTTGCTCTGTTTGGCGCAAATTGCCTCACGGAAGTTCTTTGCCCCGAAGGTTATCGCGTACTGATGAGGGCCTGTGTGTGCGGTTTTTGCGAGAGAGTCCACCATTTCAGTGGGAGGATCCCAGTTCGGGAAGCCCTGCGAGAGATTGATTGCTCCGTACTTGTTGCAGATTCGCGTCATTCGGCGGATTACTGAGTCGGTGAACGTTCCTACCCTGTCGCTTAATTTGGGCATGGGGTTATTCATATCCTTTCATGTGTATCTTAGTCATGAACTGCCGCTGTTTATAGAAGAGGCAGCTTCCTGATTCAACGAGGCCTGCACTACAGTTCCGCGACTGTGAGTGTCTTGCCGGAGGCACCAGTATGTCCTCTCCAAAGGCGGAGTTAAAAGTTCTCTGCGTCCCACAGATACCTTTATTTCTAAACGTGCTGCCCCGCATATCTGGTTTATCCAGAATAAAAAAATTATAGCACACTCAGCTTAGCTTGCGTAATTCATCTATTCAGTACCCAATCGGATAAAAGGTGTAAATCATGCTATTGCGATGTATTGATGTATTATGGAGAAATCGCCAAAGAAAACGCTGTGAAAGGAATATAAAAAGTAAGGCTGAGGAATCCAATCTTCAGCCTCTGTTCTCTACGTTTTACGCTTCTTTGAATGCGTTGATACCAGCTCCACAGAGCGGGCACTTGTAGTCTTCGGGCAGCTTGTCGCCTTCATAGACATAACCGCAGACGGTGCAGACCCATTTCTTGGAAACTGCGGCTTCGACCTTCTTCTGAGAAGTTGAATTTCCCAGAACGGACGCTGAGACAGCTTCGGCCAGTTCCGTCAATGCGGTACTATCTCCGCTTGCGGGCGAGGATTTTATTGTTACAGTTTTGCCCACAACGCTGCAACCTCCGAGACGGTCGACTATCTCTCGCATCTGCTTTCCCGACACAGGAGACCAGCTTCCGTTTTCAACAAAGCTGAAGCAGCGGTTCTGAAGGTTATGGGCCTCCAAGTCCAGCAGGAAATTCTTCATCGGTGTGAAAATTCCCATGTTGTACGTGATTGAGGCCAAGACAATATGACTGCAGCGGAATGCTTCGGCTATAAGCTCGCTTACATGAGTTTTCGAGACATCGTAGACCGCCACATCCGCGACTCCGGCCTGTGAGATTTTCGCGGCAACGGCATTGGCTGCACTCTCAGTCCCTCCATAAACAGAGCCGTAAACAACCATTACAGCTTTATCTTCCGGCGTGTAGCTGCTCCATAAGCTGTACTTGTTCAAGATCCAGCCGAGATCCTTCCGCCATACCGGGCCGTGCGTCGGGCATAAAGTCCGAATATCCACACCGCCGGCTTTTGCAAGAACGCTCTGCACCTGTTGACCATATTTACCGACAATGTTGCAGTAATAACGCCTCGCATCAGGCAGCCAGTCCTTCTCGAAATTGACCTCATCAGCGAAAAGGTTGCCGTTCAACGCTCCAAAGCTGCCGAACGCATCAGCCGAGAACAGTATCCCTGAAACACTGTCATAGGTCATCATAACTTCCGGCCAGTGAACCATCGGAGCCATCACGAATGTCAGAGTGTGATTGCCGACATTCAGAGTATCGCCCTCCCCTACAATCACAGAACGGTCGGAGATGTCGCAGGCGAAGAACTGATTCAGGATTACGGACGCGGCTTTTGTGCACACAACTTTTGCTTCAGGATAGCGAACGAGGACTTCGGAAATTGCGGAGCTGTGATCGGGTTCCATATGATTGACCACGAGGTAATCCAGTTTCTGCCCGTCGAGAACCGCTGTGAGGTTTTCAAAGAACTGCCCTGTAACAGAACGGTCTACTGTATCGAAAAGTACTGTCTTCTTATCCAGAAGCACATACGAATTGTACGATACACCGCGCGGAACAGGATATACATTCTCGAAAAGCTGAATGCGTCGGTCGCTCACTCCAACGTAAACAATATCTTCCGTTACATTACGGCAGCTTCCGATGCCGGCAAACTTTTTCTTGCCTGCAAATGGAATTTCGGCCTTCTTATCCTCTTTTTCATCCGCGAAAACTTTGACAGAGCCGAGCATACTTGTTGCTGCAAGTCCAACTGCTCCGGCTTTAAGAAAATCCCTTCTCGTGATTTCCCTGCTCATCTCATCACTTCCCCCTTCAGTTTTTGCTGTATTTTCTCTGGTTGAATAGTTATATTATATATTTTTCCGCTATAGTTACGCAAGCATTCATCATTGCAATTCCAGCCGTTTATTTTTTGCAAATCTTGAAACCTGAATACCAATCTCATAAAGCGCATAAAGAGGAACAGCCAACGCGACCTGAGAAACTACGTCCGGCGGAGTTAAGATTGCCGCGATGATAAATATTCCGAGTAAGACATATTTGCGGACAGAAGCGAGGGTTTTGTAGTTCGTCAATCCGAATCGTGTCGTCAAGTACAACGCTACAGGGAGCTGGAATGCACAGCCAAAGGGAAGAATAAAGCTGAATAAGAAGCCGACGT
The DNA here is from genome assembly GCA_937915755.1 of uncultured Fretibacterium sp. GTDB lineage: Bacteria > Synergistota > Synergistia > Synergistales > Aminobacteriaceae > JAFUXM01. The sequence continues at coordinate 3,276 of CALGGR010000308.1, forward strand.
ATCTGTCGAGAGATAATAACGGGGTTGCAAGTCCTGCTCCTTGAATGATAAAGAAGTCGACAGCCAGCCAATAAACCGCCGAATAACAGAAAATGACTCCGGTCAAAAACAGCAACAGTGCAATGAAGAAAAGGAAACGGCATTTTTTTTGTTCATCAGGATATAAACCGGGCTTAATGAAGCTCCATATCTGCCAAATGATTACAGGGCTTGAGGCAATGACGGCAGCCACTATTGAGACTTTGAACTTTGTCAGCAATGCTTCAGACATTGTTGTATAAATTATCTGAATGCCTCTGTTCTGAATCGGCCTCGTAATCCACAGCATTAAATAGTCGATTAAGAAACAGAAAATGACACAAAAGGCTGCCCCTGTCGACGCAAAACAAATTATGATGACACGCCTTAGCTCTAAAAGATGGTGCAGAAGCGGGGAGCGTCCCGAATTTTCCGGCATGATTCAGGGTTTTACTTCTTCAATTTTTTCTGAATCATCTTTTTTGTCGTCGTTAATATCTCTCAGTTCGTTTTTGAAATCCTTGATGCTCCGTCCGAGTGCTTTGCCAATTCCTGCAAGTTTCCCTCCGCCGAATAATACGAGCGCGAGAATAATGATTAAAAGAATTTCTGTTGCTCCAAGCCTCACAATACATACCTCCCTAGTTTAATGTGGCTTTTTCGGCCTCATCAATATTTTTGCTCAATTCTTGCCGGACATCATCAACTTCTTCTTGAACACCGCGAAAACTTTTCTGAACGAGGTCTTTGTTCTCCTTTATAGTGCTGTTTATTTCCGTATGGAGTTCTTGGGATTCTTGCAAGAGTTCATCCCAACCGCTCTCTGTTTTTATTTCTGAAATCAAAAGCCGCGTGCGTTTCACAATTCGTCCGAGCCAACGGGCGACTTTAGGCAAGTCCTGCGGTCCAACAAAGACATATGCAATTACCAAAATTAGTATAACTTCAGAAAAACCAACACCAAACAGCACAAAGCCCCCTTTAATTCAATAAAGAGAATGATAGCACACTTAGCTTAACTTAGCGCAATTGGAGTCTTCTTGCGCATTATAATACAAAAAATGGAGGCATGTAACAAATTTAGCTGGAATATAGCCAGCAGGTTCGTTGATTTCGTTTGCTTTTCTCAATTTTGGACGATCTTCAAACCTCATGCTTTAGTTGCGGAAAGTTCAGAGTATAATACGAATTATTCTTAGAAAATTTAAGAGGAGGATTAAAATTTTGTGTGTATTACTTGCCTATGAAGCCCCCGCAAACAGTATGATAGTCCGGCTGAGTACAGCCTTCAGCAGTGATGATACCCTCGAAATCCACATACTCTTCCACGAGCTTATCACCGAAGCTTTCAGGAACAACTATGCTTCCGGAAACATTTGGCAGAATTACCTGACCCACTTTATCCTGAGCAACGAAAATTTCTTCTCCCTCGCCTGCGAAAGACGCGACCCCCCTCAAGGTTCACTCAGGGACATCGGCCTTCATGACTTCGAGGTCTTCATGAGGCTCTTTGCGCTCGACAATGAACACATGCACTACATAGACCACTTTGTTGGGGACGAAAATCAGACTTCCCCCGTCTGCGAAATCAGCAAGGCCATAGATGACACTCATTCATCACGTAAAATCTACGACATCGTAACAAGATGGTACAAGAATCACGGCGTAGGTTATTTCTCAACACGAAAGGCCTTCAGGTATGACGGCAAGAATTTTATCGCTCTCAATAATAGTGATGTCGGTGATGTAAGGCTTGATGATCTTGTGGGTTATGAGGCGCAGAAATCGGAGCTTAGGGCTAACACTGAGGCTTTCATTTCAGGGAAGCCAGCGAACAATGTGCTTCTTTACGGCGACGGCGGAACAGGAAAATCAACAAGCGTCAAAGCGTTGCTGAATGAATATTTTGCTGACGGCCTCAGAGTTATTGAGCTGTATAAGCATCAGTTCAGAGATATTCAGAGCATAACAGGCAGACTCAGGCAGCGTAACTACAAGTTCATACTCTTCATTGACGATTTATCCTTCGAGGAAAACGAGAGCGACTACAAGTACCTCAAGGCCGTAATCGAGGGCGGAATTGAGACGAAGCCCGACAACATTCTCATCTACGCAACGTCAAACAGAAGGCACATCGTCCGCGAAATCTGGAAGGACAGGGATGACATGGAGCATAACGGCGATATTCACAGGTCGGACACTGTGGAGGAGAAATTGTCGCTGGCTTCTCGTTTCGGGATTGCGATCAACTATTCGAGTCCAAGGCGTGAATCATATCACGAGATTGTGAGGACTCTTGCGCGGAAGTCGGGGCTTTATGTTGACGACAAGGAATTGATTTCGGGTGCTGACAGGTGGGAGATCAGGCACGGCGGAATGACAGGAAGGGCGGCCAGGCAGTACGTTGATTATCTTTCTGGCCGTGATGTGAAGTGATGCTGTGTGATGGATGCGTAACAGCCCTTGACGGAGAATGCCCCGATTTCTGCCCTTTCTTCGGAATAAGGCAAGCTCATAATGCACCCGGCTGTGTTCAGGAAATACTGGAACTAGGTTTTGATTCATTGAGGTGTGATGATTTCAGAAGGGCAATACGATATTTTGGCCGTGTCCTCAGCTATGACAGCAAGAACGGGAGGGCTTTGCTCGGAATGCTCATTGCAAGCGCGGAAGCTCACAGTGAGAACGAGCTTTCTGACATTCTCAAGGAAAACATGCAACAGGATAACGCTATATTTCAGCATATCCTGCGAAAGACGATGGAGTTTGCTCCTGATGAAATTCGTGGAGTCTTCAGCGATGATTATTACGATGCATGTAAGCTCATGAAGGCTGGAAAGTACAAAAAGGCTCTGCGTATATTCCGTGCAATCAAAGATTATCACAGCGACGCTTCAGACATGGCCGATGAATGTCTCAGGCTCTTGGCGATCGACATTACAGGGGCACTCAAGTCCTCCGTGCCTCTCGAAAAAAAGGAGATTGCGATTGACCCGGAGATTTTGTCTATACGTCATGAACTTCAAGCTATGATTGACCGTTATGTGGGGGCTGTTGACGAAAAGTCTTCCGAATATATTTTTGCCGTTAATGCCTCCCACCTTGAGCGTTATATGAAGCTGTCGTATTCTGATCATATATTATCGGACAAGATAAGAAAGCTCAAATTCCTAAATGATGCCCGCTCCATACTCAGAATGACGCGCGAATTTCTCGAACGCAGCAATAACATCCCCAAAGTCCCAGCCCTTCAAGAAGACATCCCAATTTCAATCGAAGCTCAAGCACAACAAATTGAAATCCCAGTCCCAAACACGAGAAAAGTTCCCCGCTGGCTTCAGTTTACAGTAATTACCGTCGGCTTCATACTATTGGCACTTATGCTCGCTCCTACTCTCTTAATGATCCTTGCACTGCTATAATTACACACGGAAAAATCTACATCATAGAAGGAGCTATAAAACGTGAACTTAACCAGCGAAGAAGTCAACGAAATCGCATTAGAGTCCCGACTTCTCCTTAATGAGGAGGAACTCGCGGGTGCAGTGCGCTACATCAACAACTTTCTTGACGCATTGCAGTGCTTCAAGGAGCTTGACCTCAAGGACGTAGAACCTTTCAGTTTTGCAGAGGCCATAGAATGCCCCCTTCGTGAGGACAAGGTAATCCCCTTCCCGGACACTGAAACTATACTCCACGAGAGCGAGCATGTAGACGGCTCATACTTCAAAGTCCCGCGCATAATGGAGGAATAACATGGAACTTTACGAACTTAACTTATGGATGCTCATGGAAGGTCTCAAGGCCGGAAATTTCTCAGCGTCCGAAATTTTCACGTCCTGCAAGAAGCGTATTGACCAGTGCGAAGACAGCATTCACGCCCTGATAACACGCACTGATGACACAGTGCCCTCACATTCAGACGGAATGTTAGCAGGAATCCCCACAATCATCAAAGATAACCTATGCACCAAAGGAATCCGTACAACCGCCGCGAGCCGTATTCTCGGGAACTGGAAGCCGCCCTATGACGCTACAGCATGGGTACGCCTCAGAGATTCCGGAGCCGTCCTCATGGGCAAAGCTAACATGGACGAGTTCGCAATGGGTAACACCTGCGGAAACTCAGCCTTTGGGCCTACACGCAACCCCAACGACACATCGCTTGTTCCCGGAGGTTCATCGGGAGGAAGTGCAGCAGCAGTGAGTGCGGGATACGTTCCATTCTCATTAGGCTCTGACACAGGAGGCTCGATTCGTCAGCCCGCTTCATTCTGCGGTGTCTACGGCCTCAAACCAACATACGGAATGGTAAGCCGTTACGGGTTAATCTCTTACGGCTCATCACTCGACCAGATTGGGCCTTTTGCGAGGACAGTGCAAGACCTCCAGCTCGTAATGTCGATAATTTCCGGCCATGATCCTATGGACTCATCGAGTTTCAGGGACAAGGCTCACGATTTCAGTCACAATGAGAACGTAAGCATAAAGGGCAAGAAAATAGCGGTCGTCAAAGAATTTGAGGGCTTCACACTCGACGCTCCTATAGCAGACGCAATGAAGAGGGTCAAGAAGATTCTCGAGGACGAGGGCGCAATAATCACCGAAGTATCACTCCCTGTCGTCTCGAAATACGCTGTAGCTTGCTACTATGCTCTTGCAATGTCGGAGGCTCACACGAATCTTGAGCGTTACGATGGCGTTCGTCTGGGTTACACTGTCAAGGACGCACGAGGAATCAAAGAGATGTTCGAGAGGGTACGTTCCTATGGTTTCGGCGCAGAAGTCAAAGCAAGAATCATAGCTGGTACGTGCCTCACTGAGCCTGCACGGTGCGAGGAGTATTACGTCGCGGCAACAAAGGTACGCACGCTCATCGCTCAGGAATTTGCGAGGGCATTCGGTGAGACTGACTACATACTTCAGCCCGTTACGCCTTCAATGCCGGGAAAAGTCGGAGAGACTGACGACGACGCAATGAAGGGCTACGAAGCTGACCTCTATACGCTTCCTGTGAATCTCGCCGGACTTCCGGGACTTTCATTCTTCACGGGATACGCTGGAAACGTTCCTGTAGGACTTCAGCTCATAGGGCCGAGATGGAGCGACGCAGGTATTCTTGACGCAGGAATAATTCTCGAAAGACACTTAGGAAGCCCAAGAATTGCGAACGGAGGAGTGAAATAATCATGGCCGAATTGACATTTACACCAGTCATTGGTATCGAGATTCACATAAGGCTTAAAAGCGACTCGAAACTTTTCTGCTCATGTTCAACTGACACAGATGCGCCCGCCAACACAAACATCTGCCCGATCTGCATGGGACTTCCCGGAACATTGCCGCATTTGAATCACAGGGTTGTTGAACAGGGAATGCTTGCAGGATTCGCGATGAACTGCGGAATTCGTCCGAAGTCATTATTCTTCCGAAAGTCATACTTCTACCCTGACCTCCCGAAAGGACACCAGATCAGCCAGTGCGACCTCCCCATTACTACAGCAGGCTATATTGAAGTCCACGATGCAAACGGGAACCTCAAGAAGATCCGCGTTCACCATATGCACCTTGAGGAGGACGTTGGAAGCCTTCACCATAGCGCATCAGACGGAAGGCTTGAAGGTGCTGACACATCATACGTTGACTATAACCGTTCAGGGACTCCGCTTGCTGAAATAGTCTCCGAACCTGACGTTTCATCATCGGCTGAGGCTGTCGAGTATGTCACGACGCTTAGGAGGCGCGTAATATATTCTGGGGCATCGGACGTTGAACTCGAAAAGGGAATGATGAGGTTCGACGCAAACGTTTCGATGAAGTGTTCTGACGGCCGCTGGGGTCATAAGGTCGAAGTCAAGAACATGAACTCGTTTAAGGCTTTGGAGCGAGCGATTGAGTACGAGATAGTTCGTCAGAAGAAAATCATGATGCAGGGCGGTGATGTAATACAGGAGACCCGGCACTGGAATGACGCTAAGGGAATAACATCATCGTCACGTGTGAAGGAGAATTACAGGAAGTTCATCGTTGAGCCGGATTTGCCTCCTCTTTACATCTCGCAGGAATGGATTGACCGTGTAGCTGCAAGAATGCCGGAGATGCCCGATGTCAGAGCAAACAGGTACGTTAATGACTGGAATGTTCCGCGCGAAGTTGCTGACGTTCTCACAGACGACAAGAATCTCGCTGAATACTTCGAGGCTTGCGTCAAGGCTGGAGCAAATCCTGTACGTTCCGCAAACTGGGTTAGGACTGAAGTTTTGCGCGTCCTTAATGAGAGAGGGCAGAAGATTTCTGACTTCACTGTGAAGCCTGAGACATTGGCTGGGATTGTTTCGCGTGTTGACGATGGGAAGCTCTCAACGACTCAGGGAAAGGAAGTTTTCGACTGGATATGCGCGAACGGCTCAGGGATTGACGAAGCTGTTAAGGCTCTGGGAATCACTGAGGGCGGTGTCGCCGGGAATGCTCTGGCGGATATTGTTGCGTCAGTCATCGCGGCTAACCCTGATGTCTTGGAGGAGATAAAATCCGGGAAGGATAAGAAAGGGAAGAAGCTGAAATTCCTTCAGGGACTCGTTATGAAGGAGTCGAAGGGTCAGGCAAAACCTCAGGAAGTCGCGGAAGCAATAGCCGAAGCTGTGAAGTAAAGAGAAATTTTATCCCCTTGCCGTTAATGACAGGGGGATTTCTTTATGGGCGTGGAAGGAATATCCACAACAGGCGCCCTATTGATTCCATATTTTCCCTGAAGCAATAAGTTTTCCTAATCGCTGAATACCTCGCTAATATATTTCCGCCGAATATTCTGCAAAAATCATCAAGCTCCTTCTTCTTCGCACTGTCAAGACGGTCATAAAATCTCGAACGAAATACGCTGGTTATAAGTTTTAGTTCAAGCACTATGTATCTTACAGTGTTCAGCCTTTCCGAAACTTTCGACACAGGGTTCTTCAGTATCCTGATTACACGCTTCATTCCTCCAGGGTAATATCTTTTTGTTACCGCCCAGCCTCCGCCAACAACGTTATCTCCGTGCTGCCTGTATAACATCAGTGCCATAGGTACGCGGACAATCGTCCCAAACGCTGAGGCATAAAGCGAGGCCCAATAGTCATGATACGGAATACCCTCCTGAAATCCTCCCATGCCCTCGTAACATTCACGGTTAAGCATCTGCGTACAGCCTGAAATGCAGTTTCCAGCAAGAAGCTCCTTGAATGTGTATCTATATTCGGGAAAATCAAGCCTTAGAATAACGTCCATGCTCCTGAGTTCCGAATCAACAACTTGCATTCCAGTGAAAACTATAACGGGCTTTCCTGGATTGTCATGTTCGGCTTTCTTCATGTAATCATACGTAATCTGTACTTTATACGGCAGCCATACATCATCTTGGTCCGAGAACATAACGTAATCGGCCTCAGCATGTTTAAGAAGCTCGAAGAAGTTTTTTGTCGAATTTTTGCATACTACATCATCATGGACAATTTCAACCTTGCCCGGATATTTAGCAGCATAATCCTCAATTATTGCGGGGGTATTGTCAGTTGAACCGTCATCACGAATCAGAAGCCTCCAATCCGTGAATGTCTGTGAAAGAATAGACTCTATTTGCTCGGAAATGTAGCGTTCGCCGTTGTACGCGGCCATGAGAATATCAATCGCCGGCATTCTCACTCGCCTCAAAATATTTCGCAGCCTTGCACATTACACCGTTCACGAATCTCGAGGAGTCCTTTGTCCCGTAATCACGCGCCAGGTTCTTCGCCTCAGTTATCGCTGACCCTACTGGAAGACTCTTCATCATGAAGCCCTCAAGTATCATCAGGCGCAATATCGTCCTGTCTACGCTCACCATTCTTTCGGGCCGCCAGCCAGTAACAATCCTCAGCAATACCTCATCAATCTCGCTCTTTCTGTTCCAGACTTCTGAAGCTAGTGTACGGCATCTCTCCTTCACTTCCGGTTTATCGTCCTGAAAGACATCCAAGCTCATGAAAAGTTCAAGAGACTGCGAGAAATCCTGCTCAGGGTAAATATCAAGTGAACATAGAAACTGAACCGCAAGCTCACGCGACCTGTGAAGTGCCTCAAATTTTTTGCCGATAAATTTCTTCTTTTTCTCCGCCATCTCACGTGCTCCTGAATCTCTCAGCTATATATTTCGTCCCTCGTATCATGAACCACACTGCCCCTCCCCAGAATAATGTCCAGAAAAATCCCTCGAACCCAGCCGTAATAATCACAGCAATACATGACGCTATACCAGCCCAGAGATAAGGACTCTGAATCACAGGCATTATCCCGCGTTCAGGTGTCGCCCAAACTATCGAGGCCTTCAATCCCATAGGCTTAAGGACTGACGATATATGCTCCTCGACGATGGACTTCTTTTCGGGCGATAAGTCCTCCTCCGAGAATACGAGCGTGATATTAGCGTGCTCCTTCTTTCCGGAAGGCTCAAGGGTTATGCTGTAGAGTCTGAGCTTTGACTTCACGGCATCAAGCGCGAAATCATAAAGCCCGGAATATGATACCCGTATTATCCCGTAAGGCGTATTCTTCCACAGGTAATACATGGCCTAATCCGCCTCTTCGTCCGGCGACGGGTTGTCAGGCTCAATATTCATCTCAATATTGTCCCCTGAACCGGTGTATATCCCCTGAACGTTCACATTCACGGCTTTGACATCATAGCCCGTGTAGCGTTCGAGATTGTCCTTGATCTTCTCCTGAACGTCCCAAGCCAAATCAGGAATCCTCTGGCCGTACTTCACCAGGACATAAGCATCAACAGAAACACTCCCCTGAGTCTGTTCAACTGATACACGTATTCCGCTGCTTTTACGTCCAATGTTGAACTTCGAAGCTAAGCCTGCCGTCTTTATGTTTGGGATCCCCTGAATTGTCTTGCGGGCTAACTCGGCTATTACGTCCTCCGAAATGTGAATCATTCCGCCGTTCGGAGTCTTTAGCTTTTCGTCTGAGTCAGGCATTTACTTCTTTGCTCGCTCAAGGTACTGCCCTGTGCGTGTGTCAACAACCACCATCTCGCCGGGTTCAACGAATACTGGAACTGTTACGACAAGACCAGTCTCAAGGGTTGCGGGCTTTCCTCCGCCTGTTACTGTGTCGCCCTTGAACGCTGGAGGTGTGTCGACTACCTTCATCGTTACGCTCTTTGGAAGCTCGATGCCCATGACCTTTCCCTCGAAGTACTCGATCTGAATCTCCATGTCATCGACGAGATATTTCGCTGCGTCTCCGAGAACTTCAGGCGAGAGTCTCATCTCCTCATACGTTGCGAGATCCATGAAAACGTAGTCTGCACCATCCCTGTAGCTGTACTGAGCGGGCTTGTCCTCGTAGATTATACGCTCGAACTTTTCACCGGGCTTGAATGAGTTTTCGACGATTGAGCCGGTTTCGACGTTGCGGAGTTTTGTGCGGACTACTGCGCCTCCGCGTCCCATTTTGTGATGGTCATACTCCACTATTTCCCATATTCCGCCCTGCCATCGGAGCTTTAATCCGACATAGAATGTAGTTGTATCTGCTACCTGTGCCATTGGAATCAATCCTTTCTGAATTTTGCTGATGATAATTATAGTATAGTTACCCGAAACATATAAAAATATCAATGCTCCGAATTTTGCAGTTAAAAACTGCTGGCGTACTACACACCTCTATCAAGTCCGCAATTTCTTGCATTCCTGACTACTTGTTATATCTGCACCTTTTCTGTTGGTCTGTCATAGTTCATTCAGTCCGGAGACCATCCAGTCTCTAAATGCTACGCTGCGAGCAGAGGAAAGTGCTCCCCCAAAATTGACTCATCGAATGATTTTCGATGTCTCCTTCTCCCGAATTGTTATAATACTATCATATATTTACGTGTAAAATAAGTAAAAGAATTTAATACTTGCCGCGAGAACTGTCAAGAATTTTATAGACAAGAGAGGTAACGAAGATGCCAGAGAAAAATATAACGGTAATCGAAGATGCAAAGCTCTCAGATATGTATGACAAACGCTATGTGATAATCGACAAAGATACAGGCGAAGTCTTAGATGATGCTCAGGGTTATGGCTACAAAAGCGTCCAGAAAGCATACGCAGCTTACGCATACAAAACGCGCGATAAAAGCAAGGATGCAGAGAAACGTGCGAAGAAGAGGCACATTCAGCAATGGTTGAAGGAACACAAGAGCTTTGAGGACTTAATGGAGGCGATCGCTTTGGATTGCGTAAAATGTGGTGAACCTTTCAATGCTGCACTCGTTAAGAAAATGCTCAAGGAAAACAATCTCGCACCCGATTTCACTGCCGGCGAATTACTGCGAGCATGGAGAAGTTAGAGTCTCATATTCTTGTTATTAACGACACAGCGAGAAGACCGCGGATACTATAGCCACTGTGAAATCCGGCCGTCAGCTACTCACGACTTAAGTCGCAAGCTTGTCCATACCCTTACCGATCTTTATCGGATGCGAGGTTCAAACGCTAACGCTCCCTCATAGGTCAGACATCATCGGACGGCTGACTTTCGCCCGTTTTGACCTAAGCTAATAGCCTAAGCCCGTTATTACGCGAGTGCCCACAGCCTTATGGCCAACCGTTCTCTCGCAACACTAATTTACTTTCTTTTTAGTTTTTTGTCAAGAAAGCCAGGCGCAATTCCTCTCACGACTGAAGTCGCGAGTTTCCTTGCGGGGTTCATGAAAGAAACCAAGAGATTCATCCTACTTCATTTCAAGAGAGTCAAGAATCCTTCCAAGAGTCTCCGCATTGTTTACAAAGCCTGTGCCTATTATCAGCATGAAGAAATCCTCGTCGCCCGTAATCGTTGCCTGACTCACCCCATTGTTGAACTCAAAGGAGTAATTCCCATCGTCATCTTTCTCAGGTGGTGTCCCATTGAGTTCAGCGGAGAATGATCTTGCAAGCTCGCCAATATCGCGACTCTCTGGATTTCCCATTGTGATTGAGAGTGAGCCGGACTTGTCGTCAGCAGTAACAGTAACAACAGCCCCGTCCTCCTCAGCTGTCCAGCCCATTGGAACATCAAGCGAGAAGTATCTGAACTCCTCAATGTCAGCCCACGCAAACGCCGGAATCATCAGCATCATCACGCATAGTATCAACCGTCTCATCGTTTGCCTCCATGAATGTCAAAAAGATTCAGCCTCAGCGCATTTGTTACAACGCAGAAGCTCGAAAGACTCATTGCTGCCGCTCCAAACATAGGATCGAGTTTCAATCCCCACAATCCTGCCGCCAATGGAATCCCTATAACGTTATAGATGAATGCCCAGAATAGATTCTGCCGAATGTTCCTCAGTGTCGCACGGCTCAGTCTCACAGAAGACGCAACGTCCTTCAGCGAGCTTTTCATGAGTACAACGTCAGCCGCATCAATCGCAATATCAGTCCCCGCTCCTATCGCAATCCCAATGTCAGCGCGTGTCAATGCAGGCGCATCGTTGATACCGTCGCCAACCATAGCGGTCTTTCCTTTCGTCTGAAGCTCTCGGATTACGCTCTCCTTGCCGTCTGGAAGAACTCCAGCGATTACATCATCAACTCCAGCGTCATGGCCGATTGCCTTTGCAGTTCGCTCGTTGTCACCCGTGAGCATTACAACGTGGATTCCCATATCCTGCAAATCCTTCACGGCCTCCTTGCTGTCCGGCTTTATCGTGTCCGCAACTGCTATTATTCCCATAAGTTCATCGTCCTTCACGAACATCAGGGGAGTTTTTCCGGCCTCTGAGAATTTCTCGGATGCATCCATGAAATTTTTGCTGACTGAATATTTCTCACCGATGAATTTCACGCTCCCTCCCGTTAGGATTGAGCCGTCATTGAGGCTTGCACTGAGACCGTTCCCGGGGAGGGCCTGAAAGTCCGTAACCTCCTGCGCGTTAATACCCTTCTCCTTCGCATAATCGACAACTGCACGCGCTAATGGGTGCTCGCTCTTTGCCTCAAGTGAGTACGCAAACTTCAAAAGTTCTTCCTCAAGGTAGTCTCCAGCCGTGAGGATGTCCGTTACTTTCGGTTCACCGCTTGTTATTGTGCCTGTCTTGTCGAGGGCAGCTATCGTGATTTTGCCAGTCTCCTCAAGAGATGCCGCTGTCTTGAAGAGTATGCCGTTCTTAGCACCCACACCGTTTCCAACCATTACTGCAACAGGAGTAGCAAGTCCCAGAGCGCAAGGGCATGAGATTACGAGGACTGCTATACCGTAAGAGAGAGCATCGCCGAAAGATTTCCCCGCGATAAGCCAGCCTGTTACAACGAGAGCCGCAATCGCTATGACCGAAGGCACGAAGATTCCGCAAACCTTGTCAGCAATTTTCGCAACAGGAGCTTTCGTTGCCGCCGCATCACTCACCATCTTTATGATCTGGGACAACGTCGTATCGTTGCCAACGCGGGTTGCCTCGCACTTTATGAAGCCGGACTGATTTACTGTTGCCGCCGAGACAAGATCGCCGGGTGCTTTGTCGACAGGGATACTCTCGCCCGTCAGTGCCGACTCGTTTACTGCGCTTGTTCCCTCGATGATTATGCCGTCAACGGGAATATTCTCGCCCGGCCTTACTACGAACGTGTTACCCTTCATTACCTGCTCAATGGGAACGGTGATTTCACGGCCATTTTGCAGGATTGTTGCGGTCTTTGGGGCAAGCTTCATGAGGCTCTTGAGGGCATCAGTTGTGCGGCCTTTGGACTTTGCCTCGAGCATCTTGCCGACAGTAATCAACGTTAGAATCATTCCTGCTGACTCGAAGTAAAAATCATGAACGCCTAATGTGTGTCCCGATTCCGTCATCATGAAGAGTACGTAGACGCTCCATGAGAATGAAGCGAATGATCCCATTGCGACGAGGGTGTCCATGTTGGGGGCAAAGTGAAGGAGTGTGCTGAAACCTGAGACAAAGAACTTCTGATTGATGACCATGATTATGGCTGCAAGTATCATTTGCGCAAGTCCTTGCGCTACGTGGTTGCCCTCAAAGAATGCAGGCAATGGAAGATTCACCATGTGCCCCATCGAGAAGTACATCAACGCTAGAAGGAAGAAAATCGAGGCGATGAGTCTGCGTTTTAGGACGGGGGTCTCATGGTCGGCGAGTGCGTCTTCTTCTTGTGTGTGTGAGATTGTGGCAGAAGGCTCGGGGAGTTTCAGGGACGCTCCGTAGCCTGCTTTCTCAATGGCTGCGATTATTGCTTCGGGGGAGGCTGTACCGTCAACGCTCATTGAGTTTGTGAGTAGGCTGACTGCACATGAGGTTACGCCGGGAAGTTTCTTGACGACGCGCTCAACCCTTGCGGAACATGCCGCGCAGCTCATACCTGTAACGTTGTATTGTTCTGACATGAAATATTCACGGCCTTTTCTTGTGTGATTAAAATCATTATATTACATGGTCATTGCTTTCTGTCAGTATGTCACCTCGTTGAACACTTTATCTGACCACATCGCCACAATCTGCGGCCTTTTTTGCGAAAGTTAAGCACTGACACGAACGAATATTCAGGATATAATATTCAAACATCTACCAATCCGCCAATCTTTAGAAAGTGAGGAGTAATTATTATGTTCAAAAAGAAGACACCTGCCCCCGTAGTTTTCCCTGCCGAGTTAAGTTCACCTGTCGCCGGAGACTTCGTTCCAATGTCAGCCTTGAAGGATGAGGCTTTTGCCGGAGGAGCACTCGGTCAGTGCGTTGGAGTAAAGCCGGAGAACGGAAACATCTGCGCCCCCATTGACGGAACTGTGTCAGAGGTTACGGAGACGGCTCACGCGGCAGTCATTCAGGCCGGAGAAATTGAGATACTCATTCACGCCGGCATTCACACGGTGAACATGAAGGGTGAAGGCTTCAAGAACCACGTCAAGCTCGGTCAGGTAGTACGCCGCGGAGAACCCGTGCTGACGATGGACTTGTGGAAGGTCAGGAACTCAGGCTATGATGACACCGTGATTATGGCCGTGTCCAATACGAAGGACTTTGCGAAAGTCGAAGCTCTCGTAACCGAAGGCAAGGTCAAAGCAGGAGACGGACTTCTGAAAGTCAGCAAGTAGAATTTTGTGTTAGTCAGCTATGCCCCTTTATCGGTGAAACGGTGAGGGGGCTTATAGTAACAAAATGTTTCAAAATATAAATTTCAAGGAGGTTTTATTGTGAAAAATACGAAGTCTTCTATGGACGATCGCAGCGCAATAGAGAAACTTGAACGCTTTGCCGCCGATGTCAACGCACGTAAAAGGGGAATATAATATTTGGTTATCCCGCGAATTGCCCCGTACATCTAAAGGATTTCTACAAGTGGTTCACTGAGAACGAAATCTACGACGCCATGATAAACAACAGCGGCGACCCTTTCCATAGTCATGAGCTTTTCTTGAATGCCCTTGACTTTGAGCGCGAGGTCATAGAGTTCTTCGCTCCGTTCTACGGCTTCGACAGGGATAATCTGTGGGGCATCGTTACCTTCAGTGGCACAGACGGAAACAATCACGGAATCTACTTCGGCTCAAAGTGCTTGGAGAACAAGACACACAAGAAGCCGATAGTCTACGTATCCGACGCTGCACATTACTCGAATATGCGTTTGGCGGATCTTCAAAACTTTGAACTTCGCCTAATTCCGTCAGACATTCACGGCTGCATGATACCGGAGGAGTTTGAAAAAGCCCTCGTTCCGAACCGTCCCGCCTTGATAATCTACGCTATGGGGACGACGTTCAAGGGTGGCATCGACAATCAGGACAAACTTAACGCGATACTTGCGAAGTACCCCTCAATCGTTGCCTATCGACATGTTGACGCGGCACTGTTCGGCGGCTATCTTCCTTACACAAAGTACCGTGATGTCGTGAACCGCAAAGTACACCCATTCGACTCCATCGCGGTAAGCGGACATAAGTTTTTCAGTATGGACGAACCAGCAGGAATTTTCCTCACGACCGAAGATGTCCTGAAGAACCAGAACCCTTATCAGGTTTCCTACCTTAATGGCAACATGCCGATGATTAACTGCTCACGTTCCGCATTAGCACCACTGAAACTTTGGTGGCTCATTCATCACGTAGGGGAAGATGGTTTCACTGAACAGGCTGATGGAATGCTTGAGCGTGCTGAATGGCTGAAGGAGAAACTTGACGCTATGGGCTGGCCTGCCGGGCTTGAGCCGATGTCGAACACAGTCTACTTCAAGCGTCCGAATGAGGCTATTGTGGAAAAATACGGGCTTGCACCAGATTATGATGAGCGTTTGGGTGGTGAGCTGTCTCATATAGTTGTCATGAGGCACGTTACGAAAGAGGCTCTTCAGGGCTTCCTTGATGACCTCGAAAATTCCAATGGCAAGTAACGAATAATTCCGCTATAATATCAATCACCCAATATATTATGAGGAGGCAGTACAATTTGAAACGTTTTGCATTAGTCTTACTCACAGCAGTACTCGCGTTATCGTTATGCGGTTCGAGTTTCGCGGCTGACGAAGCATCTCCCGCTACGTCAGGCTGGAAATTCGACCGTCCCATCAGAATCGTTTGCCCTTGGGGTGAAGGCGGCGGTGCAGACGCTACCCTTCGCGCAATCGTTCCGCTCATCGAGAAGGCTACAGGCCAGAAAGTCGAAGTACTCAACGTTACTGGCGGAAACGGCGTAAATGGTGCGTCATTCACTCGCGAACAGCCCGCTGACGGCTACACATTCATGCTCGGCACTCAGAGCTTGCTCATTCAGGACGTCATGGGTGAGATGAAGTTCAAGTTCCTCAATGAGTTCGTGCCTGTAGCAAGACTCGTCCACGCTATCGACATCATCGCTACTTCACGCGCTGCTATGGAGGAGAGAGGCTTCAAGACATTCAGCGAACTACGCGACTACATCAAGGCTCACCCATTCAGCGTAAGTGTCGGAATGCTCACCAGAATTGGCGTTGACGGTCTCTCGTTCCAGCAGGCTACTGAAGGCCTCAATATCCTTGAGGTTGACTACCCGACAGGCGCAGGTATGACGGCAGCTCTTCTCGCGGGACAGATTGACCTCATGATTTCAGGCACTCAGGAAATCGAGGAGCAGATCCAGCTCGGCGAAATTATACCCATGCTAGTCCTTGCTGAGAAACGCATGAACCGTTACCCCAATGTTGAATCGTCAAAGGAACTCGGAATCAACGCATTCTTGGGTTCAGAGCGCGGAATCTTCGCGAAGAAAGGCACCCCTCAGGAAGCCATCGACGCTCTCGGTGCAATAATCGCTGAGGCCGTAAAGACTTCAGATTGGAACGACTTTCTACAGCAGGGCGGTTATGATGAGAGACCGGGTTATGCTCCTTCTGGCGAGTACCTGACGGCTCTTCAGGATGAGTACAAGTCTTTCACTGACATGCTGAAGCCCGCAAAGCCAGCCGACAAGAAAGCCCCCGCTGCTCCGTCAACAAAACTCGCAATAATTGGCTTCGTGATGGTCCTCGTACTCATCATCTGCCTCATCAAGAAAATCATAATCCCGCCGATTGCGTTCATTCTTCTTCCGACAATCGCAGCACTCGTGGCAGGCTTTGACCCTCTGGCCGTCAACAAGTTCGCAGCTTCAGGAATCTCGAAGATGGTGTCGACCGTCTCGCTGTTCGTGTTCTCGATTTCGTTCTTCTCATTGATGAGCGACCAGGGAGTATTTGACCCAATCGTCAACTTCCTCATCAAGAAGGCCGGAACTAACGTAACCCTCGTTATGCTTGCTACAGCCGCTGTCGGAATCATCGGACACCTTGACGGCTCAGGTGCTACAACGTTCATCATCACAATCACAGCAATGCTCCCGCTGTTCAAGAAGCTCAAAATGGACAACAGGTCGTTGATGCTCCTTGTCTGCGTTGCTATCGGTGTCATGAACGTCTGCCCTTGGGGTGGCCCGACTATCAGAGCTGCTACAGTCCTTGAATCAGACCCCAATATCCTTTGGCACAGGCTTCTCCCGGTTCAGGGCGCAATGCTGGTGATTACGTTCGCAACTGCGTTCCTTCTCAGCGGTATTCAGAGGAGAAGAATCGCAAAGCTCGGACTTTCGGCTGACGAATCAGCGGAAGAGGCAAAAGCTGAGGACAAAGCTCCCAAAGTATCATCAGCTCTTCAGATGTACAACTTCCTCGTTGTGGTTGCTGTTATCGTTGTCCTTATGGTCGGCTGGCTCAACCCTGCGTACACGTTCATGCTTGCGCTGGCTATAACGCTCCCGTTCAACATCAAGAGCCTCAAGGAGCAGAATGGAAAGCTCAAGAATTACGGTGTCGCGGCAATGTCGATGGTAGTTACGCTTTTTGCCGCAGGAATCTTCACGGGAGTTCTCTCAGGTACGGGAATGCTTAACGCAATGGCAAGTGCTGTCGTTACGGTAATCCCGCCGGATCTCGGACGCTACACTCACTTCATCGTCGCGTGCTTCGCTGTGCCTCTCATCATGTGTTTGGGGACTGACAGCTTCTACTTCGGGCTTCTTCCTGTCGTCGTTGGAATAGCCTCGCAGTTCGGCGTCAACCCTATGGACGTTGCGTGCGTTATGCTCGTTGCTGAGAACGTAGGCGTCATGATTTCACCGTTGAGCCCGGCAATGTATCTCGGTCTCGGACTTCTTGAGATTGAGGTCGGTGAGCACATCAAGTACTCGCTTCCGTGGATCTGGGGCATCAGCATTCTGTCGATTGCGGCCTGCATCGTTCTCGGTGTTACTCCGCTGTAGACTTTCGCATTGAAACATTGAGATTTTTCGCCGCCGTGAGTAAAATTACGGCGGTATTTTTTTATCCTAACGAAAGGGGAATGTTTATGCGGAAAATTTTCACGTCGTTGTTGCTTCTTGCGTTGACGGCTTCGTGCTCTTATGCCGAAATTTCGAACGCCGTCGTCGAATCTGCATGGAAGCGAATCGCTAAGGCTGACGGTTTCAAGCAGGTCTCAATCAATTATGAGAAGGACGAATCACCGAATGCTTGGGTTGCGTTCAAGTCTCAGAATGATTACAGCATCCACGTTACTGCCGGTCTCATGAAGATTCTTAACACTGAAGACGAGATTGCTGGCGTTTGGGGACATGAGATTGGACACGTCAGGCTAGGGCATTACACCAAAGGACGGCTCAGAAGCATGGGCTGGACCGTCGCCGGGAAAATTCTTCAGCAGAAAACTGGGAAAATCGCCCAGTCTGCCGGCAACATTGGAATGAACCTCGCGGAAAATGCCTTCAGCAGAAATCAGGAAACTCAGTCCGACGAATATGGCGTTAAGCTGCTCGTTAAGGCTGGCTATAATCCTTTGGGCCTCTACAACGCTATGAAGGCCTTCAGGGATAACGGCTATGGCACTCAGTCAGGAATAGCTAACTGGTTCAGCACTCACCCTGCTACCGATGAAAGGCTTAAAGCTCTTCATGACTTCGCGGAAAAATACAGAAAGGGAAGGTGATATTGTTATGCGCAGAATTTCAGCGGCAATAATCTTGGCGGCTTTGTACTGTTCCAGCGCTTATGGAGCCATCTCTAATGACGTTGTTGAAGCTGCATGGAAGAGAATAGCTAAGGTTGACGGTTTCAAAGAAGTCCCAATCAACTATGAGAAGAACGAATCACCGAATGCCTGGGTTAAGTTCCAGTCTCAGAACAACTTCAGCGTCCACGTTACAGCCGGCCTCATGAAAATACTCAACAGTGAGGACGAAATCGCCGGAGTTCTTGGGCACGAAATCGGCCATGTCAAGCTAGGGCATTATAATCAGGGCGTTGGCCGTGCGGTTGGCTGGGCTGTGGCTGGAAATCTTCTCGGG
This sequence comes from uncultured Fretibacterium sp., assembly GCA_937915755.1. Classification (GTDB taxonomy): domain Bacteria; phylum Synergistota; class Synergistia; order Synergistales; family Aminobacteriaceae; genus JAFUXM01. The sequence continues at coordinate 22,141 of CALGGR010000308.1, forward strand.
CGAATCGGTGGCCTCGCAGGAATTATAGCGCAGGGTGCGGGTCAAATCGGCATGAACCTCGCTGAAAGCGGCTTCTCCCGCGGCCAAGAAGTTGAGGCTGATGACTATGGCACGGAGCTTCTCAAGAGGGCAGGTTATGATCCGTATGGTTTGTACAGAGCGATGAAAGCGTTCTCCGACAACAAGTACGTAACTCAGCCCAACGGATTCAATTCTCACCCGCCAACTGAGAGAAGACTTCAGCATCTTCAGGAGAAAGCAAAAGAAGTCAAAGCATCACCAGTGAAATCGTCAAGCACGAAGTCAAAGACAAGGCAAACCTCAAAATACAAAGAAAGCATGGGGAACAAGTAGACATGAAGAAAATTATTGCAGCGTTAATGCTCGTGACAGCGTTCGCATCGTGTTCATGGGCATGGTTCGTGGGTTCAGGGACGGAAGATGACCCGTATGTCATAGCGAATGCGTCTGATTTCTCGTACTTCAGATATAGGGTCAATAATGGCCTCGATGATGAGGGCTGCTACTATCTTCTCTCGAACGACATACAGCTCACTCGTCAGACACTTGAGGCTCCAGTGGGCATACTCAAAGTCAGTTCAGACCTTCAAACTGTAATGCATGATTACAGCTTCAAAGGACACTTTGACGGGAATAATCACATAATCTACGTCAAGATATTGCCGTTCTATGAAATAGATAAGGAGAACTCGGCGAAGTATGATCGTGCGCTATTCGGATACGTTAATACTGACGGTGATTATGCCGTGAAGAATTTGCGTGTGGGAGGCTATGTAAGCGGCAATTTCCCTGCTGGTATAGTGTCAAGACTTGGGTCGGGCAGAATAGAAGGGTGCAAGGTTTCTGCTGATGTTAATATTCTGGCCTCTTCAGCTTCTGAGGCGAGAAGCCACCGTTACATTGGTGCGCCAACGGAATCCTATGACAACACGTATGCGTTCGGCGGTGGAATCGTTGCTAACATGTATGGCGGTGAAATCGTGAGCTGTGATTTTTCCGGCAAAGTCAAAACAGAAGAAGCTGATTTCTCTCATGCAGGTGGCATAACGGGCTTTATCTGGGCGACTTCAGCGCTGCTTCAGGGCTGTAATGTCAGGCATTATGCAACCGTAACAGCAAAAGGGGACTCGGCATCTTCAGGCGGAATTGTGGGCTATCTCGAAGTCGAGGATTTGGCGAGTGCGAGCGGGGACGTAACCGTAACAGGCTGTACTTTCGAGGGCGGTGAAATCAGCAGTGATTACTCGGCAGGCGGAATCGCAGGCATCGTCTACGGCGGAATACTGACGGACAATACTGTCGGCAGTGATACTAGAATAAACGGCGCAACATTTGCGGGCGGAATTGCTGGGACTCTCTCGGCAGGAGCTTTGGTCTCAGAAAACAATGTCGAGGGCGGGATCGTTCAGGCAGATTCGCGGGCGTCTGGCGGGATCGTCGGGCTTCTTGAGCTTGGTTACGTCGAAAGCAATGATGCCAAGTCAAGCGTTCAGGGTGATGCTTCATACAAAGGCGGAGTAATCGGCGAGATTCATAACCATTACGGAAGCTCCTCGAACGTTATGGGCAACACTTACGCGGGCGCAGAGTTCGGCGTCGGCATCGATGAGCATTTGCAGATGAACCAGAACATTGCGGGGACTACAAAGCAGTCTGCAACGCTCTCATTCCTAACACCGAGCAGGCTTCCGAGCGTCAAGGAGAAGGAGAATTATTCAGCCAGCATTCAGCTCAGTGTTCCGGCAATAATTGACATCTCACCCATTCCAACATGGCTAAATCCTGTTCAAGCCGGAAACATAATCTCGATGTCATGTATTCCGCAGACAACTGGGACGTTCGAGTTCACTCTCAACGCTACATACGGTGAACAGACCGCAAGCAGGACATACTCTCTCACGGTCAACTCGAAACTCAGCGTAAACAGCACAAGAGATTTCCCGGAATACGCTGACTTGGGAGCGTTCTTCGCATACACCTTTTCGGCAAACGCGGGCGGTGAGGACATATCATCGTTGACATGGACGGCAAGCGGTGATTTACCCGGCGGACTGATCCTCAATCCGACGACAGGAAGGCTCTCAGGAAATCCAACAAATGAAGGAGAGTACACGTTCGAGATTCTTGCAAACGCTGATAACATGTCTCAGGCATCAACGGGCGCACTCACGCTCACGGTTGCCAAAGCCATCTCAATTATCGCTGACGGTGCTGCCTCGCGCGACAACGTTGTGTATCTTCCGACGGCCATGATTGACGACGATTTCAGGTTCGCCCTTCACATTGACCAGAGCGGTTTGACGGAGCAATGGTACATTCAGGCGGGTAACTTCCCTTCAGGTCTGACGATTGATGAGAGTACAGGGCTGATTTACGGCGCGCCTGACACGGCGGGAACGTATTACTTCGTCGTTGGCGTTAATGCCGGAACGATGTCAGCCACACAGGAAATGAGTATGGCAATTCTTCCGACGCTTGAGATTTCAACGTCATCGCTTCCCGCAATTAGGATTGACACGCCATATACCGCGACAATCTCAACGAACGCAGTATACGGTACACCAATCAGCTGGGACATCACTGGGCTTCCTGAAGGACTGAGCTACAACGCTTCGGGGCTGATATGCACGATTTCGGGTACTGTCTCAGAGGTGGAACGATACACGGTTACGGTTCAGGCTTCTTACGGCTCATACTCGGCATCAAAGACCTTCACACTCAACGCTGTACGTGGCTTCACCATACTCACGGATGAGCTTCCAATCGGCAAGACAAGCTACGGCTATTCCTTCAGGCTCACAACGAACGCAGCTTCATCGGACGCTGTGGCATGGTCAGTAATCGGCGGCAATCTGCCAAACGGTACGACATTGGACAGCAACACGGGGAGGATTTCGGGAACTCCGTCAGCATCGGGGAGCTTTGACTTCACGGTTCAGGCCGTAACAAGCAGAGACTATACCAGCAAGGACCTCGAAATATTCATCAGCGACAAACTTGTGATTACGACAAATTCAGAGTTGAAGGATGCGGAAATCAGCAAGGACTACAGTGTTCAGCTCATGACGAACATCGGCCTTGTCTCTGTCTGGACGCTTGAAGGAGGATTGCTCCCGGACGGATTAGTGCTGTCATCAGACGGAACAATCACGGGCAAGCCAACAGAATATGGGGACTTCACATTCACGCTGAAGGTTGAAGCAGGAGGTCTTGAGGCATGGGGAGATTTCATGCTGACGGTGCTTCCGAGCTTCTACATTTCAACGGGTGAAAATCTCGGAACTGCTGAGGTCGGGAAGCCGTATTCGCGTCTTTTGCTTACAAACAGAGACACTTCGAGCGCGAAATGGTACGTTGTCGGCGGAACTTTCCCTGAAGGACTCTCACTCAGCAGGGACAAAGGTCTAATCTCAGGAACACCGACGGTTGGAACGTCATACGATTTCACGGTTCAGGCGGTATCGGGAGTGAACACTGACGAAAAGAGATTCTCGCTCGTCGTGAAGCCTGCACTTGAAATCATCACGCCAGCAACACTTCCTCCGGCATCACGCGATTACCCCTACGATTACACGATTTCAACCGACGCAACGTCAGCCGTAACGTGGAACTTCATATCGGGCGACATTCCTTCGGGGATCGGATTTGAGGACGGCACAATTTCGGGAACACCAACTGAAGCAGGGCCTTTCACGTTCACTGTCGAGGCATTGTCGGACGGAAAGCGATCAGCAAAAACCTTCACCCTCTACGTCGCAGACTATCTGGAGATACTAACATCACCAACGCTTCCGTCAGCAAATGAAGGTGTACCATACTCTTACACCCTAATCACGAACGCTGATGATGCTTCGGCCATTAGATGGTACGTTATAAGCGGCGATGCTCCCATAGAACCTGAAACGACGACGGGGCTTCTGTCATGGACACCATCCCATGATGATGTCTCCGATGATGCGTATGTCTTCGAGGTTCAGGCCGTTTACGGAAGGTTGACGGCAAGCAGGGTATTCACACTCAAAGTTGAGCCAGTGATGTCGGTGTTAACGCCTTCAGTTCTCCGTGAAGCAAGAGTGAACTCAAGGTATTCGTGCCAGCTTCGAGCGAACGTGAACGGTGCAACATGGGAGGTCTCAGGCGGTACACTCCCGGGCGGCCTCACCCTTAGCGGTGATGTCATCACTGGAACGCCTGCGACTGCCGGAGAATATTCATTCACGGTCAAAGCGTCATCAGGAACGTTGAGTGCGGTTAAAACGCTGACTCTCAAGGTTGGAACAGAGCTTCAAATTCTCTCGTCAGCCCTCAAAGCTGCTAAGGTTAACGAGCAATACTCTCACACTTTCAGGACGAACAAGGGTGATGCTTCATGGAACGTAATCAGCAGTGATTTGCCGGGAGGATTAACCCTTGAGGCTTCAACAGGAATAATCTCAGGCAAGCCCACAAATCCGGGCTCATTCGACTTCACGCTTCAGGCGATAGCTGGCGGCCTCACAGCAAGCAGGGATTTCACGCTCACTGTCAACCCGGAACTCAGGATAACAACGAACTCAGTGCTTCCGTCAGCAAGAAGAAACACGCTGTATTCGTACATTCTTGCTACTGATTCAGACATGGCCGTAACATGGGACTTGATGGGCTATCTTCCTTCAGGGATGACATTGAACGGCGATACTGGCGAGATTGTTGGAATACCGGCAGAGGCGGGAGAGTTTGGCTTTACGGTTCAGGCAACGGCAGGGGATTTACATGCGGAGAAAGAGTTCACACTCACAGTTCTTGACGAAATGGTCATAACGACATCGACTCTTCCGGCGGGAAAGCTCGGCGCGGAATATGCCTGCACGCTTGCGGCAAATTCTCCGTCGTCCGTAATATGGACATTGTTGGACGGAGACCTCCCAAACGGCCTCATACTCGGAAGAACTACCGGGAAAATTTCAGGGACACCGATTGCGTCAGGTGATTTTGCGTTCATCGTTCAGGCTGTATCAGGGGGCAGCATGGCCAGCAAGGACTTCACGCTGACAGTTGACGGCTCGCTGACGATTGTAACGGGTGAAACACTCCCTTCGGCTCAGGAAGGTCAGGAATATTCCCAGACGCTAATGGCCGACGCTTCAGCGGTGTGGAGCATCGCATCCGGTAAATTACCCACAGGACTCGCTCTCAGTTCAACGGGCGAAATCTCAGGTACACCGTCGGAAACAGGCGCATTCTCGTTCACAGTCCTGGCAGTTTCTGGGACGTTGACGGCTCGGAAGGATTTCACTCTCACCGTAATCCCGGCACTCGTCATCACAACAGCGTCGCTGACTTCGGGGCGCGAGGGAAGCGTCTATTCCGTGACTCTAACGGCTGAACCGTACTCATCATCGACAACATCATGGTACAAAATCAGCGGTGATCTTCCAGCCGGAATGGCCTTGAACCAGTCAACGGGAACTATCTCAGGAACTCCATCAGAGCATGGTACGTTCACGTTCAGGATTGCGGCAATTCGCGGGAATTTCAGCGCTTACAGGGATTTCACTCTGACGGTTGAGGCTGTCTTGCAGATTACGACACTTTCCCCGCTTCCAAGTGCGACATCCAGCATGCCATACTCCTATATCCTCATGACGAATGCGGCTGGAACGGACACAGTAACATGGTCGGCAGTGAGTTCGCTTCCTTCAGGGCTTTCGCTCGATGCTTCGACGGGTGAGATTTCCGGGACCCCTTCGAGTTACGGAACGTTCGTTTTCTCGGTGAGAGCTGATTCTGGTTCCGCGTTCGACGTTAAGGACTTTTCCCTGACAGTAAGCGCCTCATCGTCTCTCAGGATTGCGACCGACACGCTTCCTTCCGGGACGCTTGGCACTCAGTATTCCTACACTCTTGCTGCTGAAAGTTCATCAGGGACGTTAGTGTGGCAGATTGTCAGCGGAGACCTTCCGGCGGGTTTGACCCTAAACCGTTCAACCGGAACAATCTCAGGAACTCCAACGCTTGCAGAGACTTTCATGTTCACTGTCGAAGCATCATCAGGCGGGCAGTCAGACAGAAAGTCATTCACCGTAACGATAAGCCCAGTCCTGATGATAACCACAGGCTCGCTCCCATCTGGCAAGAAGGACACGGCGTATTCCTACACCTTGGCGCTTAACACGTCCGAGTCTGCTGACTGGTCGGTGATTGCCGGGACGCTTCCTGAAGGATTGTCGCTCGACGTGTCATCAGGAACGATTTCAGGCATTCCGTCAAATGCAGGAGATTCGGTGTTCACGGTTCAGGCGGTTTCAGGAGGCCTCATGGCGAGCAAGAACTTCACACTCACTATAAGCCCCGTGATCTCGATAACGTCATCAGCGGATCTTCCAGCGGGGAAAGTGAACAGCCCTTACGTCTTCACACTTGCGGCTGATGCAGGGCATACGGTTTCATGGTCTGTGATTTCTGGCGCACTTCCGCAGGGATTGACGCTTGGAACATCGACAGGCATAATCTCGGGGACACCGTCAGCAGAAGGCACTTTCACGTTCACGGTACAGGTTGCTGAAGGTACGATAACGTCGCAAAAGTCCTTCACGCTCACCATCAATCCTGTGCTTAACATCTTGACGGCCTCACCGCTTCCAAACGGGAAAATCAACACTCCCTACTCGCTAACATTTGCGTCGGACAAAACGCCGGCAACATGGGAAATCTTAAGCGGGGATTTACCAGATGGCCTGGCGCTAAGTTCCGGGACAATCTCAGGTATCCCAATTGAAGAAGGAACGTTCGCTTTCACGTTGAGGGCAGCGTATGGGTCTGCATCGTCGGACAAGGATTTCACCCTGACGATACGGCCGGCCATGAGCATCGTAACCGCAGAAACTCTCCCGTCAGCAAAAACAGGTCAGCAATATTCCTGTACGTTGCAGACGGACGCAACAGGACTTGTTCCATCATGGGAAGTAGTAAGCGGAGATTTACCTGACGGCCTCTCAATGGACAGAATGACTGGAACAATATCAGGGACGCCTTCAAGTGAGGGTACGTACTCTTTCAACGTTCAGGCAAAAGCAGGAAGCATTACGGCGCTCAAGGAGTTCATGCTCACGGTTGAAGCTGCCATGAGCATAGTAACGTCATCAGTCCTTCCGTCAGCAAGCACATCAGGGAATTACACGTTCACTCTTACTGTTGACGGAGGAAGGGCGGCGATATGGTACCTCGTCGGCGGCTCATTGCCCGATGGCCTCAGGCTCGACACAGCTTCAGGCACAATCTCCGGCTTTACTCAGGCTGAAGGAACATACAGCTTCACAGTCCAAGCAATCTCAGGGGCTTTAACGGCGATAAAGGACTTCACACTAACCGTAGGGACAGAGATAATCATAGCCACTCCATCAGCTCTCAACGCAGGAAGCGCAGGATCGTCATACTCTCATACGTTCACTGTTGACGGAGGAAGAGCGGCTGAATGGTCGGTGATAAGCGGCGATGTTCCTCAGGGCCTCACGCTCAATTCAAGGACAGGAACTCTCTCAGGAACACCTGTGATTGCGGGAAGTTATGCCTTCATGGTTCAGGCGACATCAGGATATTCGTCGGCAGTAAAGACTTTCACGCTGAACATAGCCCTCGTTATCTCGACGACGACGCTTCTAAATGGAACGACAGGCGAGCGATACAGCCATGTTCTCGAAGCAAAAGGAGCATCATCAAACACGCTCACATGGTCAATTTCAGCTGACAGAGTGATACCAGGCTCATCACAGGACGTTATGCCACACGGCCTGACACTTGCCCCCGACGGCGTAATCTCAGGAACACCGCTCCAGGCTGGGACGTTCACGTTCACGGTCTACGTTTCGAGCGATAATGACCTCAAGGCCGACAAGATGGTCCACATAACGATAGATTCACCATCAGCAGTCCCCATAACCACAACAAGCCTCCCGGACGGAAAAGTCAATCGTGATTACCACGCCGAATTACTGACGACGGAGACGGATGTAACATGGAAACATACAGCGGGCACACTTCCACCGGGATTAACGCTGAGTGAGAACGGGCTGATTTCCGGCGTTCCGACACAGGCAGGAGCGTTCACGTTCACTGTAACGGCCATGAAGGACTCCGGACAGCCAGGAACGAGACAGTTGACCCTGACGATAGAGCCGGCGGATGAGAGGAAGACTGAATCAGACGACAGGGGCACGACAGGCTCAGGCGGAGGCGGAGGCTGTAACTCCGACGGAATGATGCTCCTCGCGGGAATGTTGATGTTCTTGAGACGGAAGAAGTAGAGAAGATTTTGCTCCCTCAATATCGAGGGGGCTTTATTTTTGCTATAATGTGAGAAAAACACAGCAAGCAGGTGAAAATATGTCCCCCAAAATGAAGTCAGCCTTGATAGCAGCAATAATAATCCTGATGTCCAGTGCATCATACAGCGTTGAGAGATTACAGGTACGGCCCGGCGGAGTAATCCTTGAAGGAGCGCGTTCGTACAGGGGAGCAGTTATGTCAGCATACCAGAAGGCCTACGCGATGAACTTCGAGATATGGAAGCCTATGAATTTACCCGCAGGATGGTACGCGACGTTTGACGGTTTCCCGGTTGCACAGATAGCCGAGAATCGCTGGGTATATGGTCAGATTGGCCTCGAAGGTGTAATAATGCCGACGAATATTCTCGTGGGCTCAGTAGTACCTTCAAGAGTACCCGGACTGGCTCGAACAGCAGCGGTCTGGAGCTGGGGAAGAGACCTCAACAGTCCCGAATTTCTGCGAATCCGAGATTGCCGCGTAAACCGGATGGGCTGGCTGAACACAGAGTACGTCAACACCATAATCGCCTGGAACACCCATAAGCCCGGCGTCTATATATGGCTTGGCGACAGGTGGAGGAGGTTTGAGCCTCGTTCGGGTGAATACACTTGGCAGATGATAAAGCGTCTAAGCCCGTACATTGCGATGGAACTCCAGAAGAATCACGCCAGTACTTCCGGCGGCGAACCTCTTGAAGTTGCTGACCTCGCGCGTCAATGGGGCTTAATCTGGGGAGGCCGTGTAATCCTCGAAAGCCTCAAGACTTACGGCCAAGACGGAGGACGAGATTCCCAAACGTCAACGACGACCTCACTGGGCGATAATTCCGGCACTTCAACCGAAAGCACTCCCTCAGGCCCTCAGGAACCCTCACGAAACGAAGGACAATGGGATGTCGACTAAGATCAATGATGTGGAAGAACTGATCGAGCGAGTTGACGGCACAGAGAATGAAACAGAGCGCATAAAGCTGCTCGAGCACGCCCTTAAAGTTCTCGAAGAGTATCCGCAAGACCTGAGATATTATTTTACATACGCTGTGAGATTTCGCTTTGCATGTGTATATTTCGTGCAGGAAAAATATCACGAAGCTCTTTCAGAATGCGAAGAAGCCCTGAAATTTGCCGAAGATGTCGAAGATATAGACGAAATAAAGTTTCTTTATTACCGTGTACTGATTGAGCTCAAGGAATGGAAGAAGATACTTGCTCTCACCATGAAGGACGAGACGCATGATCTTTCTTGGGGATATTCGCGTCTTATAGCGGCATGGATGACAGCACCGGGCAAGAACCGTAGTGTCTGCGCTCATATGTTCTGGGACGCCTTGATTCTCGCGCCTGATGTGCCGTTCTACATGCTTGGATATTACGCCGAGCCTGAGGAAGATGACGATGAGTATGATGATTTTGACTTTGCGATGATGTACTGCGATGCCATAGGAATCTCAGAGGAGCTTCAGCAATGGATTACGCGAGGGACGATACTTTTCGGATTGCTGACGAACAGGTTTGATGAACGTGAACGGGAGTATTTGCTTGACGTTCTTGACACGCTTGGAGGCTGCGAGGAGTATGAGAGAATGAGCGGAAAATTGCTTGAGTCTGATGACCAGTCAGTGATTGAGGCACTGGCAGCTGATAAATGCCTGTCGAATTAAAGGAGGAGAATATTGAGGAAAATATCACCAGACAAACTGAAGAAGACCAAATCACCCGCGACGTGGAAAATATCGACGACTGACGACATACATCTCGCAAAATCCCGGAAGCCAGAGCCGCTGATCGGACAGCAGCGAGCATTCGAGGCAATGGAGTTTGGATTGAGGGTAGGTGAGAGGGGATACAACATTTTCGTGGTCGGACAACCCGGAAGCGGACGGACCAGCTATGTTCTTGAACGATTGCAGAGTCTCGGGGAAAATCTTCCGACGCCTGATGACTGGCTTTATCTCTATAACTTTGCGAAGCCAGGCGAGCCTCTTGCAGTCTCAGTTCCAGCCGGAAAAGGCAAGAAGCTGTCCGATGATCTTGACGAATTATTGCAGGACTTGAAGACTGTGATAAGCCGTGCATTCGAGCAGAGCCAGTACGAGGAGACGAAGACGCGACTGATAAAGGAGTTTCAGGAGAAGGCCGGAGCAATAATGGACAAGCTCAAAGCCCGAGCCGAACGTGAACATTTCAGCCTCAAGCGTACCCCTCAAGGATTCGTGAACATCCCCCTCGTAAAGGACAAGGACGAGGAAGGAAAGCCCATAGTCCGCGAGTTAAAGCCCGAAGAATACGAGGCACTTGACGCAGCCAGGCAGAAGAAGTATCAGGCCAGAAGTGAGAAGATTTCGCAGCGAACACTCATCGGTATGCGTGAGATTCGTGACATGGAGAAAGCCCTGAAGGATACGCTGTCCAAACTCGACGCAGAGATGTGCCGGACTGCAATATCGCCGATAATGGAGGAGCTTCGCGGAAAATATAGCGAGAATGTTGATTTGCAGAAATGGTTCGACGCAATGACCAGCGACATAATCGAGAACTTTGGAGCATTTGTGACGGCAGCAAGAGATGAGAACGCAGAGGTAGATTTCACGCGCTATCAAGCCAATCTCTTCGTGAGCAATGATCCTTCCAAAGGTGCGCCCGTAATCTGGGAGACAAGCCCGACGTATTACAATCTTTCCGGCCGTGTAGAATACGAGAGCCATCAGGGGTATCTTTACACGGACTTCCGGCGGATTTTGGCAGGAGCATTCCACAAGGCTAACGGAGGATTTCTTGTCCTCGACGCTGAGAAGGTGCTGATGAACTTCATGGCATGGGAGGCTATAAAGCGTATTCTAAGAACGGGCGAGGCATCAATCGAGAATTTGGGCGAGCAGTATGGAGCATTGCCGGTAGCATCACTGAGGCCCTCAGCGATCCCGATGGACATAAAAATCATAATGACGGGAACGCCCTACATCTACGAGCTTCTGCAATATTATGATGCGGAGTTCGGAAAGATATTCAAGGTGAAAGCCAGCTTTGATTACGACATGCCTCGAACCGCTGAGAATGAGCGAAAGATGGCCCGCTACATCGCTGAATACGTAAAGCGTCGAAACCTCAAGCCATTTGATGCTTCTGCACTCTCTGAGATTGTTGAGTGGTCAGGACGTGAGGCAGAGGATCAGAATTTGCTTTCTGTTGACACAGGGAAGCTTCGTGAATTGCTTACGGAGGCAAGTGCTTGGGCGAACAGTAAAACTGTAACGCGAACTGATGTAATCCATGCAGTCGAACACCGGAACTACAGGCTCGGACTTTACCGTGAGAAATTGACGCGTGCATTCAAGGACGGAGTGATACGTGTTGACACGGATGGTTCAGAAGTCGGACAGATTAACGGATTGAGCGTGATAGATTTGGGAGATTACCGCTTCGGACACCCGTCTAGAATCACGGCAAATGTCTTCATGGGTCAGGAAGGTGTCGTGAACATCGAGCGTGAAGTCAAGATGACCGGGCCAATCCACAACAAAGGCTTGATGATACTGTCGAGCTACTTGGGACGTAAATACGCGCAGGACATGCCGCTGAGTTTGTCGGCACACATAACGTTCGAGCAGAATTACTCAGGAATTGAGGGCGACAGCGCATCGTCAACCGAACTCTACTGCATACTCTCGGCACTCTCAGGGCTTCCGTTGAAGCAGGGCATAGCGGTAACGGGGAGTGTTGACCAGTTCGGGAACGTCCAGCCAATCGGAGGGGTCAACGAGAAGATCGAGGGCTTCTACGAGTATTGCAAGATAGCAGGGTTGACTGGCGAACAGGGAGTTATGATACCGGCCTCTAACATGCGTCATCTAATGTTGAGCGATGAGGTCATAGGTGCTGTTAAAGAGGGCAAATTCTCAGTCTGGGCTGTGAATGACATAGATGAAGGTCTGGAGATTTTGACAGGTACAGCCGCAGGGAAGCCGCGAAAGGACGGCTCATATAACGATAAGACTGTTCACGGCCTCGTTAAATCCCGCCTCAAGAAGATGCTTTCAGACGGAATGAGGCTTGAGAAGAAATTTTCCCGTTCACCGCGAAAGTCCCGGAAGAAGAAAGCAGCCCCCGAAAATGTCGAAGATAACAGCAATCCTTGACGCGCTCGAAACACAGTACCACAACGAAGAGAACCCGCCCGAACTCGGACACCCTGAGCCATTGGACGGGTTAATCCTCACAATCTTATCCCAGAACACGAACGACAAGAACCGCGACCGGGCATTCACCAACATGAAAGCCCTCTACCCCACATGGCCGGACGTAATGTCAGCCGGAGCATCAAGACTTGAGGAGGCAATAAGGACGGCGGGTCTCGCTCACACTAAGGCCGGAAGAATTATAACGGTGTTGGAGCGCGTACACTCAGATTTCGGGGAATACTCGATACTTGGTCTTTCGGGTCGTGAACGTGAATATGTGCGTGAATATCTGCGTGCATTGCCTGGAGTTGGAGCAAAGACTGTGGCATGTACGATGCTTTTCGACTTCAAGATTCCTGCGTTTCCAGTTGACACTCACATAACACGAATCTCACGGCGTACAGGAATTGCCCCCGTCAAGTCATCGCCCGAAGAAATCTCACGAATGCTTGAAGGTATTGTTCCTGAGGCTCGTTGTCTTGGCGGCCATGTGAACATGATAGCTCATGGAAGGGCAGTATGTCATTCACAGAGGCCGAAATGCGAGGGCTGTGTAATTTCTCACTTGTGCGATAAAATTTCATTGTAAGGAGGCGTATCAAAGATGAAGAAAATGATAGTCATACTTTCGATGGTGTTGTTAGTGTTTGGAACTGAGAGCTATGGGGCTGTTTCAGATGATGTGTATGTGCGCAAGGATGTGTTTGAGGTGTACATGCAGAATATCAATTCAAAGTTTGATATTATAATGGAAGAACTGAAGGAACAGAGAAAGACGATGAATGAGATTTCCGATAAATTAACCGTTTTGTCAGGACGCATAGATTCAGTGAATGCCTCATTGTCAGAGCGTATTAGTGGAGTAAATGCTTCATTATCCGGACGAATAGACGGGCTGAACGCTTCATTGTCCGAACGAATAGACGGGCTGAATGCTTCATTGTCAGGACGAATAGACGGACTGGACAAACGGATAGATGGAGTAAATGCTTCATTATCCGGACGAATAGACGGACTGGACAAACGGATAGATGAAGTAAATGCTTCATTATCCGGACGTATAGATGACCTTCGCAATGGGATATACTTGTGGCTGGTAGCGATAGGCTTGATAGTATCATGGCCTAAAGCAAAAGAGGTTGCGCAGAAATGGGGAAGGGTAACACCATCTATAACGCTTGACGACGTTCGTAGGCTGATAGAGGAGAATAATGCGAAATTGGCGGGTAAGCCTCAGGTGTAGGAAAGGAGTGTCAGTAATGAAGAAAGTGATATTAGTGCTCTCGATGATGTTGTTAGTGTTTGGAACGGAATGCTATGGGGCTGTATCTGATGATGTGTACGTACGCAAGGACGTATTCGATGCAAAGATGGATACAATGAATGCGAAACTGGATATGATACTAGAACAAATGAAGGAGTTTCGAGAGGAACAGAAGGCTCAACGCAAGGATATAACCGAGCTGACGAAGACGGTCACAGTCCAGTCAACGCGCATGGACGGTCTTGAAGAGAGAATGGGAGACCTGAAGAATAGTCTCGAAGGGCAAATCAGCAACCTTGATGGACGAATAGGCGACTTGAGGAACGATATATATCTCGGTCTTGTGATACTAGGAATAGTAGTCGGGTTACCGGCGGTGCAGAAGGCACTCCAAAAGCGAGAAGAAAGGAAAGCTGCTAGAGAAGCATTCCAAATGCCTTTTACGCTTGATGACGTTCGTAGGCTGATAGAGGAGAATAACGCAAAATTGGCGGGTAAGCCTCAGGCATAAAAAGTAAAACACGTCTAACTCCCTTGCATGTATTCCTTGGGAATCTACAGTTCCGCGCTGAGAATCATAACCGGGTTGTTAGCTTTCATCATTGTGAGCGAGGGAGCAAGAGGCTTTGACGCAATGGCTGAAATCTGAACGGCCTCGAAATTTTCCCATTCACGTATAATTCCGTAAGCTTCCGTGAATGTCTCAAGAGTTACACACGCAATCACAACACGAACAGGCTTCTTCAAGGCTGGCAGTATCCCTGGCATCTCACCATCAGAGCCGCCTATGAATACGTGCGAGGGCTTCGGCAATTCCCCAATGACATCGAGTGCGCGTGAACTATGGACAGTTATATTATGGAGGTGAAAGCGTGAGGCATTCCGCGAAATCAGGCTTGCTGCTACGGGATTGCGCTCTACAGCGTGGATGTCAGCAAAAGGGAACTCGTTTCCAGCTCCAACGCTTATGCTCCCGGAACCTGCCCCAATGTCCCAGAATACAGCCTCAGGAAAAAGCTCAAGCCTCGAAATTATCACTGAACGCACTGACTCATTCGTCATCACTATATCAGGCTCGCGAAGGAAATCCCTGTCCCTCAAGTGCAAACGCTCTGGAATGTATGGCTCGTTATTGCGTATAAGGATTATCGAGGGTGAAGGAAATTCAACGCCAGCGAAATCTCCGGGCTTTCCGAATGAAACACTCTCATCTTCCGAGCCCAGGCATGAGCCGATTACAACGTCAACGCAATCAATGCAGCTTAACTTTTCACACGCCCATGAAGGCGAGATATTTTTGTCGCAGAAAAGGATCGTGATTCTTCTGCGTTCCACCGTTGTGAGGAACTTTGCGGGATTTAATGCCCTGCCATGCCCTGAGAGTATTGTAGCGTCATGCCATGTCTCACCGGCTTTAGCGCACAGAGCCTGAAGCGAGCTTATTCCCGGCAAGACTGTGATGTCCGGGTAATGCTTCATGATTATGAGCATCAGGCTGAACATTCCAGGGTCTCCTGAAACGAGAATGACAATCCTTCCTGACTCTTCCGAAATTTCACGCCACCTCATTATGTCGATGACTCTTTTTCCTGCGGGAATCAGTGAATGCAATCTCTTGTCGGCAAATATAACGTCAGCAGAATCTATCGCGTCACTCACTTCGGGAGTAATCTGCGACAATGCACCCGTTCCAGCCCCGGCAACAATAATCTCACGCATACCCAAGAATTTTCCCCTCGCTGTCAACAAAAACTGCGCTAACCTTCATGGCCATATTGATTCTCTCCTCACATTTCCGAGAAATTATTTCGGCAATATTATTCCACACACCGAAAAATCCTTCAGCCCTCACAATTTCAACTGCTTCATTCGTTGTGTTGCTGTGATAAACCCGGCTGACAAGTTCACGTTTTGCTCCCGTGAGTGCGAGGTGAGTGCAGAGAGCTTCAAGCCTTCCGTCAGCGATTTTGCTGTGAGTGTTGAATGAGCCAGACGCGATTTTGAGGAGCTTTCCGGGATGTCCGCAGATTGTTACGTTAGTGAAGCCAAGTTTTGCGGCCTCATCGAGTACATGGCCGGGGTAATTTCCGCACTGAATTACGTTCTTACCCTCAACGTTGAAAATCTTCCGCGTGAACTTCTCCCCTGTCCCGGCAAACGCAACGTATATCTCTCTGAAACCCAGCGAGCGTATCATTTTGAGTTCGAGGGTCAGGGAGTCCAGGAGTGCCTGCTCATTCATGGGCTTCACGATCCCTGTTGTTCCGAGTATAGAAAGTCCGCCGATTATTCCGAGTCGTGGGTTGAAGGTACGTTTTGCGATTTCCTGACCGTTTGGGATTGCGATTGTGATTCGCAGGGATTGAGACGGGATTACTTCACGGACTGCGATGCGGATCATCTCACGGGGAACTGGATTGATTGCGGGCTGACCTTGCGGAATTTTCAGGCCGGGAAGCGTAACAATCCCGACACCTTCACCGGCAACAAACGTAATCCTGTCCTCCCCGTCAGCAATCTCAACACGTGCAAGAACTTTAACGCCGTCAGTAACGTCCCCTTTGTCGTCCCCTGCGTCCTTGATTACACCGAAGTACTCACCCTCGCGAAAAGTATCAAGATGAAACTCGAGGCCATCAAGATTCCTGACTGTTACAATTTCTGGGAATGAGCCTGAGACAAGATGTAATGCTGAGGCTTTAGCTGCACCGGCGGCGCAAGTTCCTGTTGTTATTCCAGTCCGTAGAGGATTGCGTTGATTATGGCACAAGCTACGGTAGTGCCGCCCTTCTTGTCATGAGCAATGATGCTTGGGATTGACGTCAGTGAGGCGAGCATTCTCTTTGCCTCGATTACGTTCACGAAGCCTACGGGGACTCCGATAACGAATGCGGGATCAGCACGGCCATCACAGATTAGCTCACACAGACGGATCAGAGCGGTCGGAGCGTTTCCGATTGCGTAGATTGCTGACGGGTATTCACTCACCGAACGTTCCATGCTTACGATTGAGCGGGTAACTTTCCGGTCTTCTGCTTCGGCTTTGACATCGTCATCTGCGACATGACAGACGATTTTCACGCCGTAACGTTTCGAGATTCCAGCCTCTAACATGAGAGTATCTGTGATTATCGGTGTACCGGAAAGGATTGCCTCACGCGCAATATTCACGGCATTTGGCGAGAATGTGAGGTTATGAAGGAAGTCGAAATCGGCTGTTGCGTGGATAACGCGTTTTATGACGGGAAGGTTTTCGGGGGGGCATAAAAAGTCTCCGATAACATCATTGATTATCCTCATGCTTTCGCGTTCGATTTCGTCAGGTTGTAGTATCATGAGTATTATTCACCTTTTAATATGCCGGAACATAGGCCAAAGCTCTCGTATTCACCGTGTCAAGCTCGGAATATGCCCTGTCCCTGATCTCAACTATATATACGTTTCTTGCTGACGGCCTGTGAAGTCCCGGCGAGATATTCAGGATTTGATTCCCGAACGGTATTGCTTGAACCCGCCCTAGATTCTGGAGCAGCTGTACTCTCGGCATTTCGTCAACAGGCTGCGGCATAACGTCAACAGCCCTCTTGAACCATTCGTAGAGCGCGATAGCCCTTCCCGCCGCAACAGGATCGCTGACCATCATTGCCCGCGTTCTCCATAGCATTCTCCGTGTCTCAATGAATCCTCCGAGACTAGCAAGCATTATGTTCTGGTCGGCAAAAATCATTCCTCGACATGAAAGATACATTTCGTCGGGTTCTGAGACGTTCCAGAGCCTCCAGCTCGTCCGTAATCGCATGAAGTTCCGCCAAATTTCCCGCGCACCCATGCTCCCCATGAACGAAATCACGACTCCTGCCTGTTCACCCTCGAAGCTCTCGATTTCCTCCGACATCATGTAGTAGCTGTCTCTTGCCGAAGCGTCCGTCCAGTAAGGCATAGGCATGAAGCCCTCGCTGTCGAGAAGTGCATAGCATATTTTCGCCTCACGTTCCTGATTGACTGTGAAGCGGCTCGCGGCAAGTGCGATTCTCTTTTCACGTGGGTAAAGCCTCTTTGCATAATCCGCGAATGCCTGGCACCTGTAATCCCTGTACATGTCGAGCGCGAATATGTTGCTGACCGGACGGCCTCCCCTGTCGATCAGGACGTTCTCACCGCCCGCAAGCATAAGAGGCACATTAGCTCCCGCAAAACGTGAGACGAGGATTTTGTCGGCTTCTTGCGAATGCGTAAAGCTCATTACTGCGACTGTATGAGGATTTGTAGTATCGCTTCGGCTCGGGAGGTCTTCACTCTCTGGGATGAGGACGAATTTCACATCATGGCCTCCGATCCCGTTGCTGCTCTCGGAGATTTCGCGTTCACACCATGTCAGAGCTGTCTTTATGGATTTTCCTGGCTCATTGTCCCAGCCATTTGAAGGAGGTACGACAAGGACGTTCCATACCCAGTCATGATGCCTTTCGTCAGGTGACTGAAGCGGGAACGCCCTCTCAACTGTGGTTGTAAGGCATAAAATAATTACGAGTAACGCAAAGATTTTACGCATAACATTTGTGATTATTTCTTGCGTGATAACTGCTGTATAACGTCCTGAGTGATGTCAACTCCGCCGATGAGTACAACGAACTTGTCCAGAACAAGCGTGAGTTTCCTCTTCACTGCAACTTCGCGCACAGCCTGCTCACAATCCCTGTAAATCGGAGCCATAAGCTTCTGCTCTTCCTGTGCAAGCTCCATTCTCTTAGCCTGCACTGCCTGAGCTTTCTTCGCTGTGTCAGTCTCTTTGTCGGCTGCAACCTTTGCCTCGTTCTCTTTCTGGCGGGCAATCTCGGCTAACTTCTGACGTGCCTGATTGAGCCCCGGGTGGTTGTCGAGGATAAGGCCTCTGTCGACGATTCCGACGAAATCTGCGTTTGCTGGTACTGCAGGTGATGCCGTGGCTGCTGCTTTCTTTGCGGCGGCTGAAGCTGATACTGCGAGGCTCATTACGAGAAGCGATACTGTGAGTGCAAGTAAGATGATTTTCTTTGCTGACATTACTAACAAATTCCTCCTGATTTCTTTTTGATGCCTTGTTAAACAGTATGTATTCTAACATTCAGTTTCGAGGATTATAGCACACTTAACTTAATTTAGTGCAAGCTACCATATGAAGTTTGATTTCAGCATTTCTCCGTTGTCAATGAGAATATCCTCGCCTGTGATTGAGTGGTTCAGCACCGTTAGATACCATGCTAAATCCGCAATCTCCTCCGGCTTTGCCCACTTCCCAAGAAGCGTCTCGTTCCTCACTGCCGTGTAGAGTGTCTTATCTTCGAGAATATGACGGTTCATTGGAGTGATTACACCGCCGGGGGATATACTGTTGCAGATTATTCCGCGCTTGGCAAGATTAAGGGCCAGGTTCTTCATGTAACCTATTATTCCCGCCTTGCTTGCAACATAAAGTGGAAACTCCGAACCATTCCGCGCTGAGGCTGAAGCAATGAATAGCACCGAGCGCAGAACCGGGCTTTCGAGAAAATGATCAACAAAGCGAATTGCCCCCTTCAAATTCACGTCGATGGCCTCTTCCTCTTTGATTGTACCTGCACTGTTAATGACGATTTCAGGATTTGGCAATGCGGGAAACTCGCCGTCCTTTATGTCATGGATAATATGACGATAGCATGGATGGTTAATCGTTGAGCCTGCAACATCAAAGCCTGTAACTTCAGCACCCTCGCTGAGAAATTTTTGGGCTGTTGCATGGCCAATGCCGCTTGAACTTCCGCTGACAAATACGATCATGCTTCCCTCGCAATTAAGCCGTTATAGAGAAGTCCTCTTGCAAGGCTGTAACCCAATGGCGAGAAAAATACTTCAAACATAAGCTCAAGAAACGCTCCTGTCAAAGCGCATGTGAAGCACTGAAGCAAAGTCCAGCCGAAGAATGTCTTGCTTACGAGAAGGGCGAAAATCAAATTATCCGCGAATTGTGCAACGAATGTCGAGACATAGGCGCGTATCGCAAAGCTCCCGAAGCCCTGTGTCCTCG
This sequence comes from uncultured Fretibacterium sp., assembly GCA_937915755.1. Taxonomy (GTDB): domain Bacteria; phylum Synergistota; class Synergistia; order Synergistales; family Aminobacteriaceae; genus JAFUXM01. Next base: position 41,953 of record CALGGR010000308.1, read on the forward strand.
TCAAACGTCTTCCAATGTCGTGGTTGATGAAGTTGTTTATTGCCGCCGAAGATATGAACGCTATGGAGCTTCCCAGCAATATGAACCATGTTCCTCCGAAAGTATGATCCAGCGCAGCATTCAAAATCTTTTCACTGCCCTCAACAAAGCTCTCTCCCCAAACGCCTGGAATACAGCTCGCAGCAAAGAAAATTCCCGCCATAAGCAAATTCATCAGGAGTGCAGCGAATGACAGCATCGTCGCAGCCTTTGGACCGTAGCTCTGAGTCAGAATGTCCATCGAAAGGAACGTGAGCCACGAAAAAAGAATCCCGCAGTCCAGCGCAAGCCATTCAACGCCGGTGTCGATGCTCTTGTTCGCCAAGAGATTCATTCCGACAACGGAAAGGAAAAGCAGCGATACAACTAACGGATTAGCAGAACGCAGTAAACTTTGAAGGTCATAAAGAAATTTTTTCAAGATTAGATTCTCCTTGTTTTTTTGAGGTGGTTTTCAAGAGACACCTATTCACTCACTACTGTAATTTTAATGTACTGCTTCTTTGTGTTCCTGAGGAAAATTTTAGGCTCAAGAATTTTCCTGACAGCCTCAAGCGATTCTGTGCTTACGTACAAAGGCTGGTCATCTTCGCCCGGATCCATCACGAAAATCCCAGCGTCCATGAGAGAATCCATAATTTCCTCGCGCAGTATTTTACCACTGCATTCAACCTCGACAATATATCCGTATGGCGGCAACATGAAGTCCCGCCTTGTCCTAAGCTCGTCATTGATGAACCTCGTCCAGCCCCCTGCGAGAAATTCCGCGAGCCTCATTCCTTTTCGACGAGCCTGAATGAGAATTTTGCGGTCAGAATCGCGTGTCCTTCCGCGCCAATAAGACTCAAGGAGCATGCTGTAGACGTTGAAGCGGTTTGTGTGTTCCGGCCTCCAAAGCTCCGAGTCCAAGTCCAGCCATGCAACAAGCGAAGGGTCAATCTTTCCGCATAGTTCCAGCCCTCTTTTTGTCGACAATATCAATCCCTTCATGGCCGAAATCTCCGAGTACTCATCATAAATGTGAACGTCAGGAAAATACTTCCCTGCAATCTTCGCGAGAGTATCAAGTCCAGGCCTCTTTCCCGAAAGAAAGTCATAGCCGCATTTCTCGCACTTTGGCGGCAAATCTCGAATCATTCCGCAGTGCCGGCACTTCATGAGATTCCCGTCATTCCGTGACTGCATTACCCCTCCGCATTTTGGACACTTAACGGATTCCCCGCAGTTCTCGCAGAAGACCTCCGATGATTCACCCGTCCTGTTGAGTAGCCATATGACATTATGACCCTGCCCAAGCTCCTTGTGAGTCCGGCTGGTCAGCGTGTAAGTCAGCGGGATAGTTCCCTTGATGCCGTCAATCCTCTCTTTCCGTGAATGATGAATGTCAGCGAGGACTATGTTCTTTCGTTCCGGCCTTAGAACTTCGCGGGGGCGAGTGCGGATGTGAGTCTTAAGCGACGGGATTCGTCCTGCCAGAATAAGCTCGGCTTTAAGGAACACTGCCCTGTGTCCTGCGATGCTTCTTGCCGAAAGATTGAGGGTGTAGGGGATTATGTACGCGGGATTTGCCTCATCCTCAACGATGATTTTCTCTGGTACAAGCGGCACAAACACTCCTCCGGGCGGTGCGACGACGATTCTAACTTTGCCTGAGTGAATCGCCTTCCATGCCTCCCAGAGCTTCGGGCTTTCTGAAGACCATAATATCGCTTGAGACTTTAACGCTTCAGGAAGGGACGTGAAAAATGATTTTGCCTCGTCCTTCTTTGGAAAGAGAATCAGCGTACGAAGGTTTGAATCTAGTTCGTCAAGAAAAAAATTAACCCGCTCGCTGTCAAACGGGTTAAAGAAATCTCGCTCGTTGAAACTTCTTGATGACATCTCATATTCGGGGGGAGGATTGACTTTCTCGCCCGTGTAAAATGCTGAAGGTAACGCAGCTTTCAGTGCCTTACTCATTCCGCACATGATGACCCTCGATGACCACACGGCCAAGTCCCAAACGTCAGGGCTGATTACCATGCTGTCATCAATCACTCCTTCGATGGGCTTGACCGTAACATTAGGCGGGAGTTTTGCTTTCGACTGACCGAGTACAAACCCTGTATATTTCGTCCTCACAACCTCAACGATTACTCTTGTGCCAGCTCGAAGCTCTGTGTCGCTTTCGTATGTGAGCGAGTCGATTCCTACTTCTGGAACGGAAACGTCAACCAGCAATTAACTCGCTCCAAATGTCGAACGCAATATCTTCCTTCAGCCCCGAAAATACTCTCTCATCACCATCGCGGGGAATAAGCCTGAGAGTGTTTGTGTCCGCCGCAAAACCTGAACCTTTTCCCGTAACGTCATTTGCGAGAATGTAGTCTAGATTCTTCCGTGCTAACTTCTCGCGGGCATTCACTGTGATGTTGTCGGTCTCAGCGGCAAATCCTACGAGTATCTGGCCATCACGTTTGAGCCTTCCTGCTTCTGCGGAAATGTCGGGGTTCTGTACAAGTTCGAGGGTCAAAGTGTCCTTGCCTTCACGCTTCAATTTTCGCGGAGCAATCTCTTTTACCCTGTAATCACCGACAGCAGCAGCCTTAACCACGAAATCAGCCCATGAAAGATTCTCCCTCACGGCCTCAAGCATATCGCGCGCTGACTTAACGTGAACGACATCAATCCCATAAGCGTCAACATCGACAGGTCCAGCGATAATCCTCACGTTTGCGCCTCTGTACCATGCTGAACGAGCCATAGCTGCGCCCATCTTTCCGGTTGAAGGGTTTGAGATGTAGCGCACTGGGTCAATGTACTCATGTGTAGGCCCGGCTGTAACGAGAACGTTCTTCCCGGCCATGTCGTTTGGTGCGAGTGCCTTGAAAATCTCGTGCATAATCTCGTGAGGCTCCGGCATTCTTCCGCGCCCAGAATCACCGCAGGCCAATGCTCCCGATGATGGTTCAACGACTCTAAGCCCCCGCGATTTCAGCGTCGCAATGTTTGACTGAGTAGCTGGGTTAGCGTACATGTTCTCATTCATTGCGGGAAAAACGAGGACGGGGCATGTCGAAGCTACGACTGCTGACGTAAGGAGATTGTCGGCGAGGCCATGCGCGATTTTTGCGAGGGTGTTGGCTGTGCAAGGCGCAATGACCATCACCTCAGCCCACTGGGACAGCTTTATGTGAGGTATCCTCCCGTCAAAATCATCATCACCCCAGACTTTTCGTCCTGAGAGAGTTTCGAGTGCCATTGGAGCGACGAAATTCTTTGCCGACTCTGTGAGAATGATCTCGGTCTCGCAGTCTGCTTTGCGAATCAGCCGGACCAACGCGGGAATCTTGTAGGCCGCAATGCCTCCTGTTATTCCGAGCAAGATTCTGCGGCCATTCTTCCAGCTGCTCATTTTATTGCCTTTGATGCCTCTGCGGTGATGGGGCTTCTGTTTTCCTCAATCTCAAGAAGAACATTCGAGATGTAACGTTCGTTTGCCGGGCGTGTTTTGTCGAACGCTGCCTCCTCACTTTCGCGCCGGGCTTCTGCTGCAACTTTCGCGGTAATCTCATATTTATTGTCAGTCCCGCATTTCTCAGCAAGCCACTCTAAATCGTAGAACTTCATGTGAAATCTGCCTCCTTTGAGTTTTCAGGGGATATTTTACCAAAGGCGTGGAAAATCCGCGCGAATGTCGTTTTCCATTCGTGAAGTGTCGCCTCAGCCTCTTTGGATTTCTTCACTCATCTGGAATAATTATTCACCGTGAAATTTTTATAGGAGGCGTTTTTGTGAACACTAAGAACCTCATAGTCTCGAAATTCGGAGGAAGCATAACCTCATCTGCTGACGGCGTAAAGAGAGCAGCAGAAATAATCAGGTCCAACCCATCGCGGCGTTACCTCATTGCTTCCGCGCCCGGAACAAGTCCCAATGAAACAGGAATCACCGACATTCTCTTCATGTTGCACTCTTCCCAGAGATCCGAAGACCGCCGTGAAATGCTCGCAAAAATCTCGGAACATTACCGCAAAATCATTGACGGCCTCGGCATTAAGTTCGATATTGACGCTGAGATAAACGCCCTTAATGACGACTTGAACGCTGGCAAAGGGCTTGATTACATCGGAAGCCGCGGCGAGTACATCATGGGCAAAATCTTCGCGGAGCTTCTTGGGTGGCCGCTCGTTGATGCTGAAGGGATAATCTTCTTCAACGATGACGGAACACTCGACGAGGAAAAGACTTTCCGAACAGCAGGCTCAATTCTCAGGACGCTAAATCACGCGGTCATACCCGGATTTTACGGCTCAATGCCGAACGGAAGCATAAAGACTTTCGGGCGTGGGGACGGAGATTCATCGGGGGCAATAGTTGCCAGGGCGGTTAAAGCGGACTTGTTCGAGAAATGAAGCGAGACCGTTAAAATCTTCGCGGCTGACCCGGCCATCATTCCAGAAGCCGAACTCGTAAGGAACATAACATACGATGAGGTCGTCGAACTGAACTATGTAGGTCTCAACATAATCAGGGACAGCGTGATCTTCATGATGAAGGACGCGGGAATACCGATAAGAGTCAGCAGCCTCAACGATGATGAGGGAACGCTGATCACCGCGCACCTCCACGAAAAGGATCACCGCAGTGTTTCAGCATGTATCGCAGGACGGAGGAATTTCAACGTTCTCCATATCGAGAAATACGGCCTCAACAATATGCACGGCTTCGGCGAAAAACTTTTCGGGATATTCGCAAAACACGGCGTTGCCTGTGAGCATTGCCTCTCAGGAATATACAAGATGTCCATAGTCATAAAGACACCGCTCTTCGACATAAGGCGCGCTGAAGTTCTTGATGATGTTAGGCGGGTCATTGAGCCTGATTCTATGACGGTTGAAGGAGGGCTGTCGCTCATTGCCATCGTGGGCGAGGGAGTTAGTGAGGCGGGCAAAGGGATGTTCGAGAAGGTCTTTGTCGCATTGTCGAGAGCAGGAATAAAGGTGAGAATGGTAGATCAGGGTTCGGACGGCCTGAACATAATTCTTGGCGTTGATGACTTTGATTACGAAAGTGCCGTTAAAGCTCTCTATGGTGCTATGATTAAGAACAAGGAGGCGGTAGTGTGAAAAAGTTCCTGTGTGCATTTGCGTTTGCGGTAATTCTAAGCGGTTCAGCGTTCGGAGCTTCGGAGTCAGAGATGAAGCGAATGAGCGTCTTCATCAGCAACTTCATTGAGGTCGGAATGTATCACATCAACATCGACGATATTTCCGACAGCGAGCTTGCGTTCTTCGGAATCTGGCACAACTGGCACAACAACTTCAACTCGAGGATACAGCGTTGCCCGAACAAGAACTGCCCCTACGGCGGCTACATCATCGACAAGAAGTACGTCGCCGAATCCATCAAGAAGTATTTTGACACGGAGATCGACCACCAGAGTACCGAAAATCCCAAATGGGGATACTACGACGGCAAGAGGTACTATCACTTTGACGGCGCAGACGGTGAGTTTGTTCAAGCGCGTGTAACCAGTGCCAGAAAACGCGGGAACACCATCACAATGCGCGGAGTAACTTACTGGCCAGACAATGACGAAATCGAGGGACGGCCCTTCACTGCGACGGCAACACCCTACAGGTACAACGGCAAAAACACGTGGGCAATCCTGACGCTCGAAGTGGAGGACTGATTCATGAGGCGTATACTTGCGGCGTTTGCACTGCTTCTGGTCCTTTGCGTTCCTTCGTACTCACTGACTGCCAATGATGTCGAGGGGTATTATGACAACGGCGAAGATGTGTATCTTCATATTGTCCGGAATGGGAAGCTCCTCGAAGTCAGCCTAAGCAGCTACAGCGAGAACTGGAGGGGAACAGGCCGTCTCAGGGGCGATACTCTGATTGCTGAATACGGCGGTACAAGGGCGACATTGACGTTTATAGACGCTGACACCATAGACATCGAGACAAACGGGGCATTCAGGCGCGCAGTCGGATTTGACGCAGAATATATTTACGAGAGACATTACGGGAAGTGATTCATTGAAGCTCAACATAGCCGTAGTTGAGGATAGTCTGCCGGACAGCGCGAGGCTCGAAAGTTTCATCAAGGGCTGGTTCTCGGAAGGCAAGGGAAAACCAGAACTCAATCACATTTACCGTTACAACAGCGGCGATGAAATACTGAAAGATTTTGAGCCTGGTGCTTTTCACGTCGTCTTTATGGACATAATCATGGACAATCTCAACGGTATAGAGACCGCTAAGAAGATCAGAGATGCCGATATAAGAGTCATCATAGTTTTCATGACGACATCGAGTGAGTATATTTTCGAGGCATTCCCTCTTCATGCGTTCGATTATGTCCTCAAGCCCTACAAGAAGAGTGATGTCGACAGAGTAATGAATGATGCCGCTGATATATTGTCGAAAGAAGAGCCTGCGGTAACAATCAAGATAGCGCGAAACGAGTATAAAGTTCCTGTGAGGAAGATAATTTCTGCAGTTGCGAGGGGTCATCATGTCGAGATAAATCTTGTCGGCGGTGAAACGCTTTTAAGCAACATGAAGTTCAGGGACATAGAACGAATATTCTCGGAGCATGAGGATTTCATCTTCTGTAACAAGGGGCTAATCGTGAACATGTCGCAGATTTCAGCGCAGGAAGACAGAGTTTTCATCATGAAGAACGGAACGCACTACCCAATCCGCAAGGTCGGACAGGCGGAGATAACAGCCACATTCTCGCGCTACCTTGTATCAAAAATGAGATATGATGCTTTTGTGGGGGGGGGAGGGGGGCATAGATGGGGATATTTATGCGCTATCTTGTTGAGCTGTCTATCATAATTCCTGACTCGCTGTATATTTTCCTGCCATTGAGGGAAGACTTCCGGAGAAAAAGCCTAAAGGTTCGCGTGATTTCGGGAGTGCTTATTCCTGCGTTCGTCATCATGTTCGCATGGGTATGCAGTGTTAAGATGCTCCCTGTGATTCCTGCCCTCGTAGTCAGCGTGATGTTCCTGTTCGTCTTGCTGTTCTTCACGGTGAATGTAACGCTTGGACGTAAGCTGTTCTGCTTCTTCAACGCCGTAATGCTCGGAGCATTCTGTTTGTTGTACTCCATCTTAATCATGGCCGGGTCCGAAGCTGAAAATGTGCTTTGGAAATCAACGCGCCTCCTAAGCATCGAGTCAGGGCTGGTATCACTCGGTCTTTCGGTAATCATAGGAGGGGTATTCTTCAGGATGCTGGCGAAGGAACTCCCCATGCTTCTCAAGGATGAATATGTGAACGGGATATGGGATTTCCTTTTCCTTCTGCCGTTGGGCGGGACGATACTAATATGGTGGATGATGCCCGTATACCCGAACCTTCTGCTCATTGCCCGCGCAAGAATAATCTTCCTTGCACTTCTTCCGTTAGTCCCGCTTGTTGTATTGCTGATATATTATCTCTTGTGGTGGATAGCGTCAAAATCCTCCGAGAGCGCGAGGCTTCAACAAGAGAATACGCTTCTCGCTATGGAGGGGAAACGCTACGAGGAGCTTCGCAAATACATGAACGAGACACGGACGCTCCGCCATGATTTCCGTCAGCACATTCTAGTGATAACCAGGATGGCAGTGGCCGGGAAAATCAGTGAGCTTCAGAATTATCTCCAACAGTTCAGCGAGCCGGCTGAGAAAAGTTACACGGGATACTGCGGGAACATAGCGGTTGATGCGGTTGCGTCGTATTACACATCTTATGCTGAGAGGCAGGGAACGAGGATAAAGTGGCGGCTCAATCTTCCGCGGGAGCTTCCGATTAAGGAGGCCGAATATTGCCCGATGCTTGGGAACCTCGTCGAAAACGCTCTCAGGGCTGTGAAGAATCTCCCAGAGAAAAATCGCAAGATAATCGTAATATCATCTCAGCTTTCACCGGTGATAATAGGACTTTCGGTAGATAATCCTTACAGCGGTGATATAAAATTCGGAGAAAACGGACTTCCTGAGACTGGCCGCGATGGTCATGATGGAATCGGGCTTACGTCAGTCATGAACACAGTGAGACGCTATCATGGCTCGTTGAACATCAAGACGGAAGGGAATGTATTTTCTGCTGAGATTATCCTTTACTGCAATCCGCGAAGTTAGGCACGACTTTTCACCTGCGCTATAATATTCTCAATTCCTCGATAAGAGAACAGGAGATGAATAATTCCTAATATGAAAATGCTTCTCGCCCTTATGGGATTTCTCTCGGCTGTCGCACTCTGCACAGTCCTTCACATCGCAAGCAACGTATTTATCCCTCTAGTTATTGCGTGGTTCATACTCCAGATGCTCAGGCCAGTAACGAAAATCTCAAGCGCGCTGAAATTCAACGCGTGGTCAAACGTGATTCTCGTCTTCGCAATACTCACGGGGATAGGCCTTGCTGGTTTCAAGTTCATAACGGCTCAGGTTGTAGAGTTCGGCCATGTTTACACCGAGTATTCCGAGAAACTCATAGAATGGGCGGCGGGATTGATGCAGACATTGAGTGTTCCGCCCGAGACCGTGAAGAATTTTGACTGGTTCGCAATTCTCAGGAGCAACGCAAGCAATATATCATCGCTGATCATCGCATTGTCGAGCAAATTCGTCATGACGCTGGTCTTCCTGATGTTCATGATGGTAGAAGCTCCATATCTCGACGACAAGATCAACAAGGCGTTCGGGAAAAATTCCGAGAGAGTCCGAAAAATCATATCGGCAATCTCTCAGCAGGTCAGTCAGTATCTCGGAACACTGACGCTTATAAGTTTTGCAACGGGTGTATGCGCGTGGCTTGTTCTTATGGTGCTTGATGTCAGGCTCGCGGCTGGGTGGGGAGTGTTGACGTTCCTCCTGAATTTCATTCCGACAGTAGGCTCGATAATTGCTACAATTCCGCCTGTTGTAATGGCTGTGATACAGTTCTCACCGGGATTGTTCAGACCGTTTCTGGTTCTTGTGTCGCTTACGGCTATTCAGGTTACTATCGGGAATATTATCACCCCTAAAGTTGTTGGAGACAGACTTGGGGTAAGCCCGGTCATGATACTCTTGTCATTGCTCCTTTGGGGAATGATTTGGGGTATTCCGGGTGCGCTTCTTTCAACGCCTATAATCTCAATCATTAAGATTATATGCGAGAATATCCCTGTGCTTCATTCAATCGCTATTCTTATTGGAAGCGGTGAGTCAGTGAGGAAACTTCCTGACGCTAAAACGCCGGAGGTTGTTGAGGAAGTTGTTGACACCGTGAAGAAGAAACTGGCCGGAGCAGCAAAGAAAGTTCACATGCCGCGAAAAAAGAAGAATGATTGAAAATGAAACTTGACGAAAATGGGATAAATCACTAAAATTATTGCTCGTTTAAGGCGGTATAGCCAAGTGGTAAGGCAGAGGACTGCAAATCCTTTACCCCCAGTTCGAATCTGGGTGCCGCCTCTAAATCTTTGTAAATATTAACAAAAACTTGTAAACGACAATACGAAAATCCCTGCAAAGAGCGGGGATTTTTACATTTTCTGTAAAATTTTGTAAAACCACTTCCAATGGGCAGGAGTTTGCTCCTTGAGGTTAGACCGAACGGCGCGAAATATTGGATTGTGCGTTTCTGGGTTAAGGGGAAGGAAAAACGAAAGCATCTAGAGAGCTACCCCGGGATGTCAACGAAAGAAGCCCGTACCAAAGCCGTCAAAGCGAAGATAGAGACTTTTGAGCCCTTCAAGAATACTGTTGTTCTGATTCCCGGACCATCATGAATACGGAATCTATGAATGTCTGTCAGAAGGATTTTATTCGACATACACGACAAACCTGAGACTTACGTTTTTCTCTTGTCTGTTTCCCTTTTTCGCGTATTCTGTTGTTTTTCTCTGCTCTCTGTTCTTCCGTATATTAAGCACCAAATGTATTATACTATGAGAAAAATTTCTTGCGAGCTATGATAAATTATAATGCAACTTAATCGGTTGATATAATGTGAACGATAATTTATACAGTAAATGAAGAAGGAGGAATAGTTTTGCAGGATATATTCTTTACACAGCGAAAACGATTCGGCGAGATTCTCCGCGAATATGACCTCGTAAGTCAGGACTCTCTCGACAAAGCTCTAATGCTTCAGAAAACCTCCGACAAACGTCTCGGCGAAATACTCGTATCCCTGGGCGCGTTAACCCCTACACAAGTGGCCGAAACTTTAGCCGTTCAGCTCGAATTACAGTTCATACAGCTCGACCGCTATCAGCCCGAAGACGAAGCAATCAAAATGATTCCTCGAAACGTCGCGGAAAGACTCCAGCTTATCCCCCTGAAGCTCGATGATGATGATACCCTCCTCGTTACTATGTCTGACCCCTTAGACCTCCCGGCTCAGGACGAAATTAAGCTCCTGACCGGCCATGACCTCAGAATAGCAACGTCAGGCGAGGACGACATATCACGAAATCTCGGCCGAATGTACGAGTTCAGCGCAAACCTTCAGGGCGCACTGACAGACGCAACGGATCAGGGAGACGTTTACACCCCGCTTTCCGCAACAACCACAACAATGAACCCCGACGATGCCCCGCTAATCGAACTCGTGAACAGCGCAATACTTCAGGCAGTCAGGGAAAATGCTTCAGACGTTCACTTCGAGGCTTACGAGCAGATGAGCAGGATCAGATTCCGGGTTGACGGAGCTTTGTACATTCATAACCAGTACCCCGCTGTCGTTCAGCCCGCTGTTATATCGAGATTAAAGATCATGGCCGGTATGGACATCGCCGAAAAACGAAAGCCTCAAGACGGACGTATACTCACGATTATTGACGGACGACACATAGATTTGCGCGTAAGTTCACTCCCTACTATGAGCGGAGAGAAGATAGTCCTCCGTATTCTTGACAGGGATCACTCGTTTGTCGAACTCGAACAGCTTGGCTTTGAAGAGGACGACATGGAATACATCAAACAGTTCTGCGAGACCCCCTGGGGAATGATGCTCGCCACAGGCCCTACAGGTTCAGGAAAGTCCACAACACTCTATTCAATGCTCAAGCAAATCAGCCACCCGGACATCAACATAATAACCGTTGAAGACCCCGTAGAGTTCTACATTCCAGGCATAAATCAGGTGAACGTCAACGAGAAAGCCGGCCTTACCTTCGACTCCGCACTGCGCTCAATACTCCGTCAAGACCCCGACAAAATCATGATAGGAGAGATTCGAGACACCCCGACGGCCCAGATCGCAGTACGTTCGGCACTTACGGGGCATTTCGTGCTTTCATCGCTCCACACAAACGATGCCCCAAGCGCGGCTGTCCGTATGATTGACATGGGAGTCGCACCGTTCCTTCTTGCGGCATCGCTAACAGGGGTAATCGCACAGCGTCTCGTCCGATGCCTCTGCCCTAACTGCAAGGAAGAGTATGAACTTGATGACACGTCATGCGAGAAGTTCGGAGTTCCGCCCGGTAGCACGGCGTTCAGGCCTGTCGGGTGTCCGAATTGCAGGCATGGTTACAGGGGAAGACGAGGGATTTATGAGATTATGGTTCTTAATGACCATCTCCGCGAAATGATAATCAAGGGTGCTGACGCTCTCGAACTCAGGAACGCGGCAGTTGAGGACGGAATGAAATCATTGCGGCGCGCTGGAATAAATGCGGCGTTGCAGGGATATACATCAATGGAGGAGATTTTGAGTGCCACAATTTAACAACATAGACCTTGAGGAACTAATCAAACTAGCAATCAATGACGGAGCAAGCGATATTCACCTAAGCTCCGGCTGTCTTCCAGCTTTGAGGGTTCACGGTGAACTCGACTACATAGATTCGTCCGTGATTTTCACGAAGGAAGCCCTCGAAAAGTTCATCAGCGAGATTCTTACAGAGGCTCAATACGAGAGATTCACGAGGACAGGAGACCTTGATTTTGCGTTCATGTACGGGACACAGAGATTCAGGGGAAGCGCGTACAGGGAGATGAACGGTATATCGCTGACATTCAGGCTCGTCCCGACAGAGATACGCTCCCTCGACGAGCTTGGACTTCCGCCGATTCTCAAAACTATGTCGCAGAAGCACAGAGGCTTATTCCTCGCAACAGGCCCTACTGGTCACGGAAAAAGCTCAACACTCGCGGCCATTATCAGCGAGATTAACCACAAGCGGAAGGCTCACATCGTAACAATCGAAGATCCAATCGAGTACATTCACAGCCCCGCAATGTCCGTGATTCACCAGCGCGAAATCGGCCATGACACCGAGAATTTTGCGTCAGGTATACGCCACGTCCTCAGACAAGACCCCGATGTCATAATGATAGGCGAAATGAGAGACCTTGAGACCATCGGCGCGGCAATTACAGCGGCAGAGACAGGACACTTGGTCTTCGGGACTCTTCACACTCAGGACGCTTCACAGTCAATCGAGAGGATTGTTGACGTTTTCCCGCCGCATCAGCAGAACCAGATAAGGCTTCAGCTCGCTTACACACTTCTCGGAATATGCTCACAGCAGTTGATTCCGCGAGATGACATAAAGGGGCGCGTCTGTGCAACCGAAATTATGATTACGACACCCGCAATAAGGGCAAGCATTCGTGAAGGTAAAATCAGCAGTATCCGAAATGCCATGCTCACGGGAATGTCGTTCGGAATGCACACGATGGAGCAGGATTTGGCTCACTGGGTCAAGGACGGTAAAATCTCGCGTTCAACAGCAAAAAGTTTCGCTTATGACCAAGCGGAAATTGAGCGCGTAATGTCTTCGGGTTTTTGAGTTGCATTTAATGTTGAATAATATATAAAAATAAGAATTAGGTTTTATCATCGCAGAAAGGAGATGAAACGCAATGAACTTCAAATATCGTGCAAGAGCTTCAAACGGCGAAATGGTCGAAGGCAATGTAGACGCAAGCGACCAGAAAAGCGCGCTTAACGACCTTAGAGGTCAGGGAATGATTGTCGTAAACCTGACAGCTCAGGGCGGCGTACGTTCATCAGCAAAATCATCTCCAGCACCAAAGCCGTCATCATCGTCAAGTTCCGGCGGAATGTCCCTGAAATCTCTCATGAACTTGGACATCGGCCATCTCCTCAGCGGAGGAAAAGTTCCCCTGAAGTCACTGATGGTATTCTTCCGTCAGCTCGCAACAATGGAGAATGCCGGCCTGAGTCTCGCAACCTCGATTGACGTAATCGCAGGAGGAGAGAAGAATGCTTCGTTACGTTTCGCATTGCAGAACATAAAGGGCAGGCTAGACAGAGGAATGCCGCTAAGTCAGGCAATGAGTCAGGAAAAAGCATTCAACACGCTCATAATCTCACTCATTGAGGCAGGAGAAGAGGGCGGACTTCTTGGGCAGTCTCTTGAACAGTCTGCAACATTGCTTGAGAAGCAGGAGCAGTTACGCACGAAGATAAGGAGCGCGATGTTCTATCCGTCATTCATCATGATATTTGCGATAGGAATATTGATACTGTTCTTCATGTTCCTTGTACCGAAATTTGAGGAGACTTTTGCCGCGCTTAACATAGACCTTCCGCAGGTAACACTGATAATGTTCGGAATAGGGAACTGGTTCTCGCGGAACTGGTACATAGTTGCGGGAGTGTTCGCGGCGATAATACTGGGGCTTCACTTTTTGTCAACAAACAAAGCAACGAAGGGAACGATGGACAAGATAAAGCTGAAGATTCCAGTGATGAAGGATTTAATCCTGAAGGCGGCGATGGCACGTTCAAGCAGGACACTTTCCGCGCTTACGTCGGCAGGAGTACCGATAGTACGCGGGCTTGAGATGGCGGAAGGAACTGCGGGAAACAGGGCTGTCGAGGAAGGTTATCAGGCATTGCGTCAGGGAGTAATCAGGGGAATATCGCTCGGAGATTCGGCGAGGCAGGCGAAGATATTTCCAGTTCTAGTTTCGCAGATGATGAGGATAGGCGAGGAGACAGGACATCTTGACAACATGCTTGAGCGCGTTGCAACTTGGTACGACCAGGAGCTTGATGAACAGGTCAAGGCTACTGTGTCATTGTTAGAGCCTATGCTGATAGTTTTCGTCGGCGGAATTATTGCTATAATAGCAACGTCAATATTCGCGCCGGTAACGTCAGCGATAGTGCAGTTATCGTAAAGGGGGCGAGGCCAGAAGGCAAAAATCGCGCACGTGGTCAAAAAGATGAAGTATTCACACACAAACTAGGAGGAAGATAGTAATGAAGCGTAACATGAAGCGCAAGGGCTTTACCCTTGTTGAGTTGTTGATCGTCATCGTGGTCATCGGGATTCTCTCGGCGATGATGATGCTTTCCAGCACTGAGGCAGTAACATCGGCAAAAGCAAGCAACATCATCAGCAATCTTCGCAACTTGAAGACAGCGGCATTGGCGTACTATGTTGACCATCTGGATTATCTGGAGGACTCAACAAGTAAGGTAATTAACATGACCGATGTAGTCAAATACTTGAACTCTTCTCCAACAACAACAAAAACAACACAAACGTCATTCAATTTCAGTTTCACAGGAGTAGCTTACGCCGAGGATACAGGTGATACCTACACGGCAGATGGCATTACCTACAGCATTGAGACAGTAACTCGCACTGGAGGCGCAACCACACTCGCTGCTCAGAAGTGGTATCTAAAGTGCGATGTAAATGACACAAAAGTGCAGGAGAAACTCGCAGGACGCGCACAGTCAGTCGGTCTCTTGAAGGAGACATCAGAGAGTGATACAGAAACAAAGTATGAGAAACAGAAAGAAGTTTACTACCTTGTTCGCTAGTCCAAAGCTCCACAGCGCAAAATCCACAGAGTCATGACACAATGACTCGTCCGACAAAGCGACACATTCCCTCTCCTCGAAGAAATATTTTCGGGGGGAGGGTTTTTTTGCGGGATTGTGTTATCATGTGAAGGGGTGATAGAAATGAACAAACACAAAGGTTTCACACTGATAGAACTTCTGATAGTGATCGTTGTAATGGGAATCCTCGCGTCAATGATGATGCTTTCGAGCAGTGAGTCAGTCTCAACGGCGCGGGCAAACAATATCATCAGCAGTCTTCGGAATTTCTCGATGGCAGCTATGGCGTTCTACACGGACAAGATGGACGAGTTCGGAAAGAATCCCGGCTACCTGAGCAACAACTCAACCGAGCTGACAAAACAGGTGAAGCTCCGTATGCACAACGAGGGCAACATTCCGGACGAGGAGAAGTATGAGGTGGTGAATAACAAAGAGGAAACCGAAGACAATAAAACGTTCTACACGTTGTGGGTCGGCTATGATCTAAGTGAGGAAAACAGCAGGGTGCGGGAAAAACTTGAGGCGCGTGCAAATTCCGCGAAACTCTGCGAGTCAGACAGCATCAGCACTCCGCCAGCAAGGGGCAGTAATAGCTATCCTGAGTACACGAAAGACAAGAAGTGTGTGTGGATTCTGATACGCTCAAACAGAAGGTAGCGTTTCAGAATGAAACAATCTGAATTACTGCGAATCCTCAAAGCCAACAGGTGCTATTTCGTGCGTGAAGGGGCAAATCATGAAGTTTGGCACTCAGACATTACGGGCAATGATTTTCCTGTGTGGCGACATTCAGGCAAGGACATTCCACCCGGTACACTGCGTAAAATATTCAAGGAGGCGGGGATAAAATGAAATACGAGTATCCGGCGGTAATAAGCTATGACTTCAGGGACAAAGTGTATTATGTTGATTTCCCTGACATGAGCAACTGTTTCACGGACGGAACAACTCTCCGCGAAGCCCTCGATAACGCTGAAGATGTGCTGAACTTGATGCTCCTTGATGCTGAGACTCAGGGACTCGAAATTCCTCAAGCCTCAGAGATGGGAAGCATTGATTTGGGGTCAGGGGAAATAGCGGCATTGGTGAAGGCTGACACGGATTTGTATTCAAGGATTGCAGTGTAAGGAGGTGATACTCATGGCCGAACAGAGGGGCTTCAGCCTTGACACGGTAAGGCGCGCGAATATGATGATGATAATGGGAATCAAGCCGGAATATCATATCAGCGACAAACTTTCAGATGAGGACATCGAGAGGGCATGGCGCATAGCTTCTGAGAAAGTCGGATTTTTCAGCATTGAGAAGGCAGAGCAAATGATGCGGGAAAATGAACGCGAGAAAGAGCTTCCAGAGCCTCGCATGGAACTTCAAGAACCCAAACGGCCATTCAGGGCTGTGGGACGGTTTTTCTACGGGGTGTTACAGCAATTCATCGGTATGTGCTTGGCGACGCTAGTGTTCTATATAATACTCAAAGTGAGCGGAAAGTGGGATACTCTCCTCAACAATTTATTCAGATAAGGACGTGAAACAATGGCAATAGTACAGGTAGTTCAATGGGACGACTCCCTCAACTCAAACGACATACTTGCGTGGCGTTACGTTGACCGCAAGAATCCCGCGAAGAGCGATGAACTCGGAAACTGGACACAGCTCGTTGTCCGCGAAACTCAGGAGGCAATCCTCTTCAAGGACGGTCAGGCTCTTGACCTCTTCGGGGCAGGACGTCATACCCTCTCAACCAGCAATATCCCGATGCTCGGCGGGCTTCTCAAACTTGCGACAGGCAGAGAAAGTCCGTTCAAGGCAAGCGTTTGGTTCGTCAACAAGGTCAACATTCTCGACGTAAAATGGGGAACTCAGAATCCTATCCTCCTCAGAGACCCCGAATATCAGATTCCCATATACGTCCGAGCTTTCGGGCAGTTTGGTATTTGCGTTGCAGAGAGCAGGCAGTTCGTCCTGAAACTTTCCGGCAACAAGTCATCAATTACCCGCAATGAGGTCGCTGAATACTTCAAGGGCTTAATCCTCTCACGAATGGGCGACATGATAGCGACATACATAGCCCGCAAGAAGATCAACATCTTCGAGATTTCGGCCTACCTTGAGGACATGTCGAACGAGGCTGTCGAGAAGATTCGCCCGGAACTTGCGCTTTACGGGATTGAGCCGCTGAACTTCTACTTTGGCTCGGTGAACGTCAACGATGAGGACGAGGGCATAAAGAAGCTGAAATCCGCGATGGCTGAACGTGCGAGCATGAACGTTATGGGGACGAGTTACCAGCAGAAACGCTCGTTTGACGTCATGGAGTCGGCAGCGAAGAACGAGGGCGGAAGCTCATTGCTAGGCGCGGGTGTCGGACTCGGCGCGGGTATGGGAATGGGCGGAGCATTCGGTCAGATGGCCTCACAGATGGGGCAGTACATCAATCCTCAGACAGTTAGCCCCAATCCTTCAACGCCTACAGTAACACCTCAAGCGTCAGGCTCAGTGTGTCCGTCATGCGGTCAGCCGGTGATAGCGGGAGCGAAATTCTGCATGAACTGCGGGGCAAAGCTGGTCTGCTCGAATTGCGGACAACCGATAATTCCGGGCGCAAAATTCTGCATGAACTGCGGACAACAAATATAGCAAGGAGTGATGACAATGGGAAAATTCTTCAGCAAACTTCGGCAGGTCTTCAACATATTTCTTGTGATGGCATTGATAGGGCTTGCGGCTGCGGTATTCACGTACTACCTCACGACACCCGAACAGCGTGGAACATCATTCTGGATTTCGGCGGGATTTATAGCCTTCGCGCTGGTGCTTGAGACGCTTCTTTTCGCTGGGATTGCATGGCGAGGGAACGGCGGGAAGAATATCCCCGTAAGTTTCTCGAAGTCTATACTGGGCGGGCTGTATTTCGTCTTCACAATCGTCATTGCCGTCTGGAATGCTTATTCTGGCTGGACGATTACGCGGCTGATTCTGACGGAGGTCGGAGGGCTTGTTGTGTTCCTTGTGCCGATGGTGCTGATCAACATGGCCGAGCTGAAACTTTCGGACGCAACGACACGACAGCAATCGGAAGGCCGTGCAAATCTCGCGTCAATGGCCTCGCGTGTTGGCTACATTGCTGACGACATGAAATCCGCCGGAATGTCTCAGGACGCAGTCGCGCAGGTTGTGAGATTCTCGGAGTCAGTGAAGTATTCCGACCCAACGCCTGCAAGCGGGAAGCTCGAACGTGAACTAGAAAACGCCGTGAAGAGTCTTGAAGACGCTGCGAAGGGTTTAGATGTTCAGGCAGTGATCCGTGCGTGTACTCTTGCTGAACGTGCCTTGACCCAGCGCAACGAGTACGTCAAGAACGCGAAGTAAGTGAGTGAAAACCCCTCTGTCTCGCATTGCTCTTGCCGCCCCTGAGAAGGGGAGGTGCTGAACGAAGTGAGGCGGAGGGGTCTTTGTCTTGCTTATATCTTCGGGGAAAAGAGATTCATCTTTATCATTCTGTTGACCTGAGACTGAAGATATGCCGCCCCGAAAAGGAATAGCAGCATGTTCGACGGAGCTATCGTGTTGACGGCCTGAGTCCTGTCCATGAATTTAGCAGCGTGTTCCTGGAGAATCTTCCGTGTAATGTACGCAAGCCAGCCCGAAGCCACAATCATGCACCCAATCACCCAGTTGTAGACCTCCTCAGCAATTTCCTCACTAATCCCGTAAACTGTGAGGTCATATGACGGCACTATGACAGCGTAAGCATACAAAAGCGCGAAAATTCCTACGAGCCACGCGGGTAACTTCGTCTTTGTTCCGAGCGAATTAAGCGGCTTAATCCTCATCGCGTACCAATAGACCGAGTAAAGCCCCATCGTTACGATATAAAGCACAGGAATGAACGCACCCGCGACAAACTTCATGGCCGGAAGATTCTCAAGCATCTTCTTGCGTTCGTCTTCCTTCTTCTGCAACTCACGTTCCTTGAATTTCTCCTCGCCGTAATCCGTGAGTGTCCCGCAATAAGGGCACTTCTCCTCTCCTGCCTCAATGGGTGCACCGCAAGCCTTGCATTTCATTAACATCAATCCTTTCTGAGCGTAAACTAATACCCCGGCCACAATCAGCCGGGGCAATGTCTAAAGGAGGTGAGCTATGTGGTGGTACTGGCTACTCTGATGCCATCTTCTTGAGAGACTCAACTCTCGCTTTCTGTGCCTCAACCTGTGCTTCAAGCGAGGCAAGCTGATCTTCTTCCGCCTTCAGTGAATTGCTGAGCCTGTCCGCGAATTTGTCCGATACTGCTTTCAGTGCCGCAAATTCTTCTTTGAGGTTCGCTACGTCAGGAAGACCGCCGTTCTCGAGCTTTGCGATCCTCTGCTCAAGTGCTGCCATTCCTGCCTTAACTTCGTCGAGCTTTGGCGTAAATTTGTTCTGCGTTACAGTCCACATGATATTGAGGAGGACTATCACAGCCACTACGCCGATTATGATTTTTTTCTTGTTGTCGGGTTTCTGGGGAGCTTTCTTGTCTTTCTGCGCGCTCATTGTCAATACCTCCGTTCATGAAACAAAGGAGGCCCTATATTGAGCCTCCGTTACGCACAAATACTACTTAACCTCCACGTCTGCGCCAGCTTCGGCGAGCTTCTTGCGGATTTCCTCAGCCTCGTCCTTTGACACGCCTTCTTTGACGTTCTTGGGCGGGTTATCAACGAGTTCCTTAGCTTCCTTGAGGCCGAGCGATGTAATCTCGCGGACTGCTTTGATGACTGCGATCTTGTTCGCGCCGGGGCCTTTGTAGACGACGTCAAACTCTGTCTTCTCCTCTGCGGGGGCTGCTGCTGCGCCTGCGCCGGGCATTGCTGCCATCATGACGGGAGCTGCTGATGCTGATACGCCGAACTTCTCCTCAAGAGCCTTCACGAGTTCTGAGAGCTCAAGAACTGACATTGTTTCGATAGCCTGAATGATTTCTTCTTTGGTCATAATAATATTTTCCTCCGTAATAAATTTTTGTTGACTGAATCCCTATGCTGCGGATTCTTCCTTCTTTGCGCGTACCTGATCGAGGCATGTAACGAAATTCCTGATCGTTCCAGCGAGAACGTTGACGAACCCCGAGATAGGCGCGGCGATAGTCCTGACGACCTGACCCCTGAGAACTTCCTTCGACGGAAGGTCTGCAAGTGCCATGAGCTGTGCGAGATTGAGCTGCTGATTTTCGAGCTGACCGCCCTTGAGGATAAATGCTTTCTGAGTCTTGTCATTGGCATATTCCTTGAGGACTTTTGCGACGGCCACAGGGTCATCATAGCAAAGCGCGTAGATGTTCGGCCCTTTCATCATGTCGTCGGGAAGTTCAGCGAGTCCTGCTTCCTTCATGGCGATTGCGAAAAGTGTGTTCTTTGCTACTTTAAGCTCACCGCCAGCCTCGCGGACCTTGTGCCTCAATTCCGTACTCTGTGCGACGGTCATACCGCGATATTCTCCGACGAAAACCGCCTTAGTGCGCGATAATTTTTCCTTCAGCCCAGCGACTAGATCATACTTTATTGTTGCCGGCATGTTTCATTTTTCACCTCCTTCATCTACAAACAAGCTCCCCCATAATAACACAGGAGGAGCATTGGTACTCTCATTGTCTCACTCCTGAGCAGGATTATTAAGCGCAAAGGCCCCTGCTGTCTTAGGAATATTTATGATACGAACGAAAAATCTTTATCTTACAGTGCTAACTCTTTCTGAGCGAGTGCTGGGTCAACCGAAATTCCCGGCCCCATCGTAGGAGCGATCGCGATGCTTCTGACATACGTTCCTTTGACCGACGCCGGTCTAGCCTTGTATATCGCCTGAAGCAGTGCCTTCACGTTGTCGTAGAGATCATCAGCACTGAAGTCGCGTTTCCCTGCGGCATTGTGGGTGATACCTGTCTTGTCCGCACGGAACTCAACGCGTCCGGCCTTGATCTCCTTAACGGCGGCGGCAAGCTCAAACGTAACTGTGCCTGTCTTCGCGCTGGGCATCAATCCGCGAGGACCTAATACCTTACCGAGACGTCCCACTGACTTCATCATATCTGGCGTTGCGATTACTGCGTCAAAGTCCATGAAACCGCCCTGAATCTGCTGAACGATGTCGTCTCCGCCAACGATGTCAGCTCCTGCGTCCTGAGCCTCTTTGATCTTCTCGCCCTGAGTGATGACGAGGACTCTCTTTGTTACGCCTGTTCCATGAGGAAGTGAGACCGTGCTTCTGACCTGCTGGTCTGCGTGGCGGGGGTCAATCCCTAATCTCACGTGAACTTCAATGCTCTCGTTGAATTTCGCCGTTGATATTGACTTGAAAAGCTCGACGGCCTCACGAAGTCCGTAAAGCTTGCCTTCCTCGATTTTTGCGGCGGCTTCCCTGTAGCGTTTGCTTCTCTTCATGTTATTTCCTCCTGCGGTCTATAACGGGCTGATCTAACCCTTCCGCTTTGTCCGTAACTTAGTCGGTAATCTCAAGCCCCATTGAGCGCGCTGTGCCTTCAATCATACGCATGGCGGCTTCCACGTCATTAGCGTTGAGATCCTTCATCTTCATTTCGGCGATCTCTTTGACCTTTGCGCGGGCTAACTTTCCGACCTTCGTCTTGTTGGGAACTCCTGAACCCGACTCGATTCCCGCTGCCTTCTTGAGCAATACTGCGGCAGGAGGAGTCTTAAGCTCGAACGTGAAGCTCCTGTCGGCATACACCGTGATTACTGCGGGGATTATTAGTCCTGCCTGATCCTGAGTCTTTGCATTGAACTGCTTGCAGAACTCCATGATGTTCACGCCGTGCTGTCCCAATGCGGGGCCTACAGGGGGCGCGGGCGTCGCTTTTCCGGCGGGCAACTGCAATTTTACCTGCCCTACTACTTTCTTAGCCATGATAAAAATTTTCCTTTCTGTCTATTACTTTCGGCCTTAAATCTTCTCTAAGGCTTTGTAATCCGTCTCAAGCACTGAACCGCCGAGCATATCACTCTTGAATTTCACTCGGCCCTTCTTCGTGTTTATCTCAACTACAGGGCCTGTGAATCCCTTCATGTCTCCCTCTGCGATTACCCTTACAGTATCGCCGACTTTGAGGTCAAATTCAACTCTTGGAGAATCTTCTGACTTTTGCATTCCGGCCATGATCCTGTCGACTTCTTCCTGCGAGAGCGGCATAGGGTGTGTTCCTGCGCCTATGAAGCCGGTTACTCCGGGCGTGTGCCTCACTGTGTACCAAGACTGCTCGTCAAGAGACATCTCTATCATAACATAGCCGGGGTAAAGTTTGCGCGTAACTTCGCGGCTTTTCCCGTCTTTTACGACGATATTTGTCTCCGTCGGGATAAGAACGTTGAATATCTTATCCTGCATCTTCATGGCCTTTATGCGCTGCGTGAGATCGTCCTTCACACGCTTCTCATAGCTGGCATAGGTCTGTACTACATACCACTTGCGTTCGCCCGCCATGATCCTACCTTATCCAAGAAGCGCACTGAACAGCCACGCAAGAAGAAAATCAACCAGACCCAGATAAAGCGATACGCACAACGTAAAGACTATTACTACCAGTGTCCAGTACCATATCTGTCTGCGCGTCGGCCAAGTAACTTTCTTGAGTTCGGCTTTGGCTTCACGTATGAAGTTCATTAGCGAAGACATCTTTGTGGGTTTCTCTGCTGATGATTTTGCCATTTGCTTTGTCCTTACTATAACAAAATGGCAGGCCCGGAAGGACTCGAACCTTCAACCCTCGGTTTTGGAGACCGATGCTCTACCAATTGAGCTATACCCCTAAAACTTCCTCATTATAGTATAAACTAGAAAATAAATCAAGCTTAATTTTACAGTTTAGTTTTTAAATTTCCGTAAACTCTCTTTTCTATAATTAAACAAAAAATGGGACTCAAGTGGTTTAAAAAGGTTATAATTGAATTAGTATTTCAAACCTCTTTCATCATTTTTAATTTCATTTTATACAGGTGTCTTGCACAAATCAAGATAGGAATCAGTAAAAGGGCGGATACCATGAAAGTAGGAGCAACTCCTATCCTATCAAACAAAGCTTTTAAACAAATGAGGCCAACGCCTGTGAAAGCGCGGTTAACCATGGAAGCAACAGATAAAATTGTTGCACATTCATCTGATTTAATTCTGTGGTTAATTAAAACTGAGAAAGAAATTCTTTTAAGGAACCAAAAAATTGAAAATTTGCAAAAGTTTATAAATGATAATAAAAATTCAATAAATATCATAAAATCACAACAAGAGAAATATTTGCAAGAAATGGAAGAAGAATTTGAAAATGAAAAAAATGAATTAAATGAAAAAATAAATTCGTTGAAAAAAGAGGAAGAAATAACAGAGATAGAAATAAATAAAGTAAAAGAACAAAATGACCAAATAAAAACAAACATTGAAGAATTAAAACAAAATTGTGATGAAATTGACTCAAATATAGAAAAAACAAAAGAAGAATATAATGATGAAATAAATAAAATAAAAAATGATTTAAATGAGGTAATAAATAATATAAATATAAACAATTCAAATTATGATAAAGAAAATGTATTAAAATCACAGAAATTAGACTTCTTAAATAATAAATTATCAGAAATAAAAAATGACACTGATAAATATAAGCAATTATTTGAAGAAAAAATTGAAATGACAAAGAATAAAATAACTGAGGAATATAACGATAAAATAGTAAATATGAAAAAGAATAAGGAAAATTTAGAAAACCAATTAAATAAATTAGAAGATGAATATAATAATTTAAGTCAAAAATTAGAAACAGAATCCGAGAATTTAATAAAAGAAAAAGAAAATGTCACAGAACAATTAAATGATTTAACCATGAAAAAAAGACAATTAGGTGATGAATTAGATTCACAACATTGCACTGATCAAACGATATTATTAAAATTAAGAAATGAATATAAATTAAAAAATGATAATTTATCAAAGGATAACATATCCTTAAGAGAAAGATTACAAAAATTAGAACAAAATTATAATAAGTTAACGACCAATTACGATATAGAAAAATCAACCTGGGAAAATAAATTTTCCTTTATAAATCAACAAAAGGCTTCTTTAGAAAAAGATTTAGAAGATATTAAATCAATATATGAACAAAAAATGGATAATATCCAAAAGAAAATTTTGGAAGAAAGAGAAAGATTAGAGCAAATATATAAAAAAAGTTTGCAAGAAGGAGAATCAATACATAATAACCAAATAAATCAAGCTCAAGATACCTTTAATAAAAAATATGAAGAAGTGAATGTCCAAAATAATAATTTAATCAAAGAAAATGCGATTTTAACAAGAAAGATCGAAGATTATGAAAATAACAGAAATTCTTTAATAAGTGATATTGATAGGAAATTAAAGGATGCTATAGACCAGGAAAAAAAACTAAGAAATCAATATGATAATATCAAAAAAGAAAAAGAAGGAAAAATAGAGCAATTAAAATATCAAATAGAAAACGAGAAAAAAAAGAATAAAGTCAAATTGGAGGAATTAGAGACTAAATTAGAAGAATATGAAGGAAAGCAAAATAATATAAATACAAATTATATAAAAGAAAAAGCAGTAAATGAGAAAAATAATGAAAATAAAGTGATATATATTCAACAATTAAATGAAACTTTGGAAAAATTAAAAAAAGAAAATGAGAAGTTAATACTAGAGAATAAAGAAGTTCAAAGAGAGAATGATAATTATAGAAAATCAAGTCGCGGTTCTTCAAGAAATTCATCAAATATAGGTACTAATTATATTCCAAGAAGAAGAG
>CALGGR010000309.1 GCA_937915755.1 uncultured Fretibacterium sp.
AAAAATTAAAGCAAGCTGGATTATCTGACAAAGACATCACGAAAAATAAAATCGTCAGTCCCGGACAATTTCCGAATCTCAAAGGCGCGGAAGTTATTTCAAAAACTAAGGACGCATTAACGCTCGTGAAAGGCAGAAGCCTTTTCATTTACGAGTTAAAACGCCTTGAACTCAAAGCCCCTGCAATTGGACAGACGGGCGAAAAATTAGATTTGAAATGGCAGTCAGGACAGGAAAAAGCCCAAGCCACGCAATCCATTGAACTGGAACGACACCACAGCAGAAGCCGCAGTCAGAGTGAGGACAGATAAAGATGAAAACTACAATCAAGGGCAATTATTCATTCAGAAAAGACTCGAAGCAAAAAATTTCAAAACTTCCGGCGGTCATAGGGCTGATTTTAATTTTTCTGTCGTTCGTGGCTGGAACTCAATATTTTGCCTGGAACGTAGGCAAAAATCGGCTTCCGAATGAAATTTTAAGCTACGCAGGAATAAAAATTTATTCGCCGATAGAAATTCTCGAATGGCTTAAACTCTGGAAAAAGAGCCACCGCGACATGAAAGACTTTACAGAGACTCTCGTAATCATGGGCGGCTGTGCGTTTATTGGAGTTGCGCTGATTGCAGTAACGATAAGGAACAGGAACGTCAAGCAGGACGCGGCGAATCTTTACGGCTCGGCTCAATACGCCGAACTTGACGAAATCCGCGAAGCTGGACTTCTGCCTCCCAAAAATGAAAAGGGCAAGGGCGTTTATGTCGGAGGCTGGATAAATCCGAAAGACGGTCAGCAATATTATTTGCACCACAACGGAAAAGAACACGTCATTGCACTTGCTCCGACACGTTCAGGGAAAGGCGTGGGCTTGGTCATTCCGACTTTGCTCTCGTGGGAACACTCCGTTGTTGTCCTCGACATTAAAGGCGAGAACTGGGTGCGCCCGTAAAGGGGCATACTGCATCACCTCTATGGAGGTTACAGATTAGAGAGAAATCTGTATGGTCGCTCGACTAACCGGAGATGAAAACGTCATAAGGGAACACAGCACGTCGAGAAAGCACATAGTTTGGTAAATCAGCGAACAAACTGATGTGCAAGACCAAGAAGCGATATGGTCAAGACTAAACTGTTTTAATCCTAATTTCCTTGCCCTAATCCGACGGGATGTACGAAAGCTGATTGGATACGTACATAAGATGAGGCTGAATTTTTCTGTTCAGTTGTGAAATTCACTCTCTGCCTCGCTTCAGCGTATAAGATATACGTTAAGGGGATGAGTAGGAACCTAAGTCGCTTGAAAATTGTGTAGTATGTTCTAAACGGGGATAGCCTAAAGTAGAGAGCCTAAAAGGCTATGAGCTGAAGAGTTCTGAAAATCTACAATGGCTACGGAGCTTCCGTAGTAGTCTGAGACGGGTAATAACCGTTACATGGCGAAGGGAAGCAGGTCGTTCAAATTGCAAAACAATGAAAGGTATGCGAAATGCAA
The DNA here is from genome assembly GCA_937915755.1 of uncultured Fretibacterium sp. Taxonomy (GTDB): domain Bacteria; phylum Synergistota; class Synergistia; order Synergistales; family Aminobacteriaceae; genus JAFUXM01. The sequence continues at coordinate 1,493 of CALGGR010000309.1, forward strand.
AAAGCTGAAATAGTTTTAGCAATACTAAGGAAACAATCGAAACAGTCAAAAGACTATGAATTTAGCAGGCTTTATCGTAATCTGTTTAATCAAGATTTCTATATGCTTGCGTACAATAATTTATATGCAAAAGAGGGAAATATGACTGCAGGAACTGACGGCAAAACAATAGACGGTTTTAATATAAGTCTCGTGGAAAGAATAATAACCAGAATAAAGAACGAGACTTATTATCCGCAGCCGTCGCGCAGAACATATATTCCCAAGAAAAATGGTAAATTACGTCCTCTTGCGATCTCTTGGAATACCGTCATTTGAGGACAAACTTGTTCAGGAAGTATTGAGAATGCTCCTTGAAGCAATCTATGAACCTATTTTCAAAGAAACCTCACACGGCTTTAGACCTCAAAAAAGCTGCCATACGGCGTTGCTTCAGGTAAAAAAGACATGTAAAGGTACAACGTGGGCTGTCGAAGGAGACATTAAGGGATTTTTTGATAACATTAACCATGAAATATTACTAAATTTGTTGTCAAAGAAAATAAAAGACGGAAGAATAATTGAGTTGTTGAGAAGATTTCTCAAGGCTGGTTATCTTGAATTTCATCAGGTTAAAAACAGCTTAACGGGAACACCGCAGGGAGGAATAATAAGCCCAATTTTGGCAAACATATATCTTCACGAGCTGGATAGCTTTATGGAAATTTTGTGTTCTGAACATAGTACGAATAAAAAATCAAAACGACAAAACCCAGCGTATCATAAACTTAACAATCGAAGATATTTAGCCAGAAAAAACGGAGATTATAAAACTGCGGATAAACTTCTGAAATCAATGCAACAACTTCCGGCTCATGACCCAATAGACAAAGAATATATTAGAGTGAATTATGTCCGTTACGCTGATGACTTTTTAATCATGATAAACGGAAGTAAGGAACTTGCCCAATCGTTAAAATTAAGAACGAGGGATTTTTTGAAAGAAAATCTCGGTTTAACTCTTAACGATGAAAAAACTCTAATAACTCATTTGGGGGCAAAGAATGTAAGATTTTTGGGGTATGAAATAGGTAAGTCGCAGAATAATACGGCTCTTACAAAAGATAGCATAGGACGCAAAAAGCGCACAGTAAACGGAACAATCCAGTTATTAGTTCCCAATGACGTAATCAATGCCAAACTCAAGAAATTTATGAGAAATGGCAAGTCGATATGCTGTCCCGAAAGAGTAAATGACCCTGTGTTAAATACGCTGACAGCATACAATGCAGAAATGCAAGGCTTGTATAATTATTACCGCCTTGCCACAGACGTAGGAAAAAAGCTGAACAAATTTAAGCATTACCATTACGGAAGTCTTCTCA
>CALGGR010000310.1 GCA_937915755.1 uncultured Fretibacterium sp.
ACTGGAGTTCAGACGTGTGCTCTTCCGATCTCTTTACCTCTTCATCGAGATCTCAATTTCATTCTCGCCGTTCATCGTTATCTCATAAAATTTCAGATGATACCTCCTCACGATTTCCTTCACAAATGTTAGAACTGCCTCGTGGTATTCGTTCATAGTATCATACCTCTCTACCTTATAAGTCTCCTGAGAAACTTCGGAATTTCCGCCCCTCGACTGCGAGTTATTATATCACTTTTGCGCTCTTGATTCCATCTGTAACATATTCGCTCCGTTACTCCAAGTTCCTCCGCCACCTCTGATGTTGTCAATCCTTCACTCAGAAGCTCAAGTCCCATATCTTTCTTGCTATCCCAGCGGTGATTGACATTCACTCTCTGCCATTCACTGAAGCCAGCCGGATCCATTCGTCTCCATGTCCAGAGCGATATGCTTCGAGCTATGCAGCGGACCTCACTACCATATAGCGGCTCGCTGAATTTCGCGTTCTCTTCGGCACAACGTCTTTCCACTGCCTCGAACCATGAGGTAAGGCTCTTATTCGTTCCCCAGTAGTTACGAACCTCACGATAAGACCACACTCGCACATTCTCGAATATAAAGCAGTTTCGCCCTAATCCCGCTACTTCTGCTACCGGCTTCTGCAACGGCTTCACCTTCAACTCTGGCAAATAGTCTGCCAAGAAAGCCAAATCATACAACATATTGCCCGTCTGAAAAACCCGCCATTCACTACTCCACGGATTCTTTGAGATTAAACCGCTGTACATCGGATCCGCTTCTAACTTCCGCGTCATTGCTGCCTCAACTGCGGCCAAATACTTCAACGGTTTCACATGCGCTACACTCGTCGTATACACTGGATGCCACAAGCCATATATCAGGTGCGCGTGCCCATTCTGCACATTCCCTACACACCATAACGGCTGAGGCAGGTTGAAATCTTCCGCTACATATGCCCACGTCTCATAGTCCAGGTCAAACGTTATAAACCTCTTCTGATGCGGCGGATTCATTTGAATATACCTTTTCTTCAGCGCTACCGCTCGCGTTCGGATTTTTAGTCCTCTCTTCAGGTCATTCGTACAGTACGGTTTCGGCGGTAACTCTTTCTTCAGCCGGTTCACTTGCCGGATTTCCTCGTAACATTCTAACATATCCGGGTACCTTCATCGTTCGTAATAGTGTTTAATTATTTTGTTTAATTATTTTATAATTAAGATGACTTGAAATCAAGAGCGAAATTTGATATAAATATAAAAAATAATTTTACTAAACGGTTTATTTTTACTGGTAATTTTATTTCTCCTGGTAAGTTATCATTGGAGTTTGTCGCATAAGTAAAGAAGCCGTTTACTGCTTGTGTGTGGATTTAAATGTAATAGTGTTTAGTTATTACTTCGCGCGCAATATGGCCTGAGCAACTTGGTAGGTAGCTCAGACCAATAATTTTTCGTGAACCATTTCTTGGTCATTTCATTATGTATGTTTGTTTTTTTATTGTTGACTTCTTGTTCATTGATAGGCTTGAAAAACAAAACAGCTTCTTCAGCAAGCTTTTCACGAGGGGCAAGTACGGAATGATTATAGGCTTAAGCGAACGCGAAAAACTCCGTGGATTGTCAGACTGTAACAGGTTGATCCTTGAGGGAACCGGACGGATAAGCTATCTTCAGAGCGTAATAATGAGTCTCTGCGGGTCTGTCCACAAAACTGTGTAAGGTTAAATACTGGGTTAAATTGTGTCTATATACAGAAACACAGAAAAATTTATAAACCCCGAGTCGTAAAATATCGCCGGGATAACCGATACCTATATAACAATTTGCCTATTCAAATCATCAGCGACAAGGACAACCGATATTACTTTTCGCCCCTCTGCATCGTAACTGTTGGCGTATCCTCTTTCTTGTAACTGTTCCAGTCCTTCGAGTTTCTTTTTCTCGACTTCTGAGCTATCTTTGGCAAATTTGAACTCGAGGACTACGACTAGGTTATTGAACTGTATAACAACATCAGCACGTCCTTTTGACGTATGAGGCTCGCTGTACGAGATTATTCCAGCCCCTCGGAGCAACATAACGAACATAGAGCGATACCAGAACTCGTTGCGATTACTGGTAAAATCATCATACGCTATGTTAGCTATTGCTATATTGTAGAGCCTGACTATTTCGTCGATGTCGCTTTGACGGAGAGCCTTCCAGATTTCATTACCAAGCAACGCATAATCCTCAACATGATATATTAGTTTAAGGTACATGCTGGATAGAGAGTTCAAGACCTCTTTATTCGGGTAGTCTAGGGTTAGTAGCTGCTCTTCTTTCTTCTCGATAGTGAGGTATCCACTTTGATAAAGCAAACTAGCAGCGTCAGCTTGCTCGATTTCCTGAACACTGATAAAATCATTTCCATTGACAACTATGTGGCGGTATTCTTCAGGATCTTGTATCTGGTGTTCCCGCATCCACTTCACGATGAAAGACGGTGAGCCAGATTCGTACCAGTAGTTTGAGAAAGAAGCTTTGTCCAAGCATTGAAGAATTGAAAAAGGATTATACAGCCGCGTTACGCCGTCAAAGCTAAAGCCATCGTAATAATATTTCAGGCGCGCAAATATTTCTTCTCGACTAAATTCCAGACGCTCCGATACGTTAGTAATTCTGTCATCAAAACAGTCTTCAAGCTCCTGCTGTGTGTAACCAACAATATCACCGTAACGTTCATCGGACGAAATATCGTTGAGGTTATTCATGGCGGAGAATACGCCTACCTTACTGAATTTCGATATTCCTGTAAGCAACACGAAGCGCAGGTATTCATCACAGCTCTTAATCACTGCGTAGAACGACCGAAGAACTTCACGCATCTCGTTAGCTCCTACCAAGTTTGTCAAATTGTCGAGTATCGGTTTATCATACTCATCTACAAGTATCACCACAGGGCCATATTGTTTGTGTAATGCTCGGATTATGCTCTTTAACATTCTTCCAGCATTCATATGTGTTTTCAGTTCCAATCCGTAATCATCACCTCTATCCTCGAGTTCATTGATGAGTGCTTCGCCTAACTCTTGATGAGATGAAGCATTCATACCGCTCATATCGAATCTCAGTACAGGTAATGGGTGCTTGGCCTGTTCTTCTACCCACTGCTCCGCCTTCAGCCCTCTGAACAGTTCAGCTTGCCCCTTGAACATTGCCTCCAGTGTTGACAATGTTAATGACTTCCCGAACCGGCGAGGACGCGACAGGAAGTATCTGCGCCCCTTGCTTATCAGTTCCATTAGCCGACCGGTCTTGTCCACATAAAGCATGTTATCTTGCCGGATTTGTTCGAAGTCTTGGACTCCTATCGGTAATTCCTTCATTCATATCATCTCCTTAGTTGTCATTTTATCAGAGATTTTTCTTTCTATGCGTGAGGCACTCAGACGTGTTCAACGCGTTCGAGTGCTTCGGTGTCATATCTCATCACTCAACCTGCGAAATACTAGTTTCTCTCTGTGATTCACTGCCTCTTTCTGCATTCCTTTAGTGCGAAAAAATCGCTGATTATATCGTTGTTTGCCTTCAGTTCAGCCTCTATCAGTTCATTGATACGGTCTGCTACGGAAGATACTCCGTCAATTAAACACAGTGCTTTTAGTGCTTCTGCCTGCGTAGGAGTTAGATATACCGTGAATTTCTCACTCCTAATCTCGCCGTTTGTATTGTCTAGCCTCTTCCTTCCTGCCTTACCTTTCGGTTTTACTTCCTCCGGCTGTGCCTGCGCCTGTGTTGCTTCTTCTGGAAATATCTCGTATGTTTCATCTTGTGTTTCAAGTGTTCTTTTTTCCATTGGTGTATTCTCCTTCCTTAGCCATTCAAAGAATTTCTCAATTCTTCTTACTTGCTGTTGTACCGTTCTTTCATTTCCGCTAGTTTGCTTCCGATACTCTTTTACGTCATTTTTCTCCGGCCATTTTCTACCGTTCTTTTCAAGTAATGTATCTTTTTATTTCATTTTCATACGGTTTTAATTCTTCTCTAGCATTCATATTTTTAACTCTCCTTTTCTGATAGAAATTATACCGTATATTTATATTGCGTCAAGTAATGAAAGATACTGTGGTAATTCAAAAGCTATACACGCCACTAAATAGGATATATAAATATTGAATAGTACTGTAGTTATTTAATATTGAGATTTCTTCTTGTACGGTTTTTTGTACGGTAATGATATATACTGTAGTATTCTTTATCCGAATATTGCGTTACTAATAGCATTTTCACATTTTGATTTCAACCGTTCAATATCATGTGAGTAAATCATTGTTACTGAAATATTACTGTGTCTAGCGAATTGTGATACTTCCTGTATAGGCAATCCCTGTAATAATGCTATTGTTATCGCTGTGTGCCGGAGTGAATGCGCGGTTAATCGCTTTGAATCATGGCCGGCTTTCTTCATTGCCTGCTTGCAGATTCTTGATATGCTTCTCGTTGTCATGCGTCCGCCTGAGTTACGGTGTGATACTGAGGCAAAAAGAGGCTCATCATCGCCTATTACTCCTCTAGCTTCTAGGTATGCCTGAATCACTTGTAGAACATGGCCGGACAGCTTCACGAAATCACTCTTTGAGGATTTACCTTTGCCTTGAACGAATAAGCAATCCTCTCCGTTCACGTTACGAATATCGCCTATATTTGCGCGTGTTATCTCGCATGTACGTAAACCTGTGGCAACTGCAAGTACGAAAATTGCATAATCTCTCTTGCCTTTTATGCTATCACGGCTCATCTTGCTGAGTATGCCTTGAATCTGTTTTACGCTGAACGCGTCCTTCTTGTGGCCGGTATCAATGCGAGGAGATTTCACGCCGAGTGTAATATCAC
>CALGGR010000311.1 GCA_937915755.1 uncultured Fretibacterium sp.
CAAACGCATTGCTGAGCTGGAGGCTGAGAATAAGGCTCTCAGGGATGAGCGCGCACGCGCTGAAAGAGCACGCAATGAGGCCGAAGTAAAAGCCTTCTGCGACAAGTGGACGGGCAAGGGCATTCCTCCCGCTGCTCTGGAGAAAGTCAAGCCGCTGCTCTTGGCCGAACAGTCTAGGGTTATCCATCTCAGCGACAATGCAGAGCAGGATGTTTCCTCGCTCAAGTTCTTTGATGAACTCTTCGAGGGCTTGCCCAAAGTACCCATGACCCAGATTAGCAGTCCAGAGAAGCCAACTATTGAGCTTTCGGACACCCAGAAAGCCATTGAGCGCGGCAAGGCCATCGCTGAGAGCATCAACCTTTAAGGAGGACACTTAACATGTACGGAAACGACACATTGCCTGGCGTTGCGGTTAGTGCTGCCTACAGGTACACAGGCAGTATTTGGCAGGGTGCTCCGGCAGCTACTTGGTTCAAGACCGTAAACGTCAACGGCTCTGAAGAAGAGCCAGCACCTATTGAGGTGGGGACTGTCATGAAGGAACTTATCGACGGCTCTTATTCTCCCATTGCTGTGAGCGATATTGCCTCGTCGGTCAGCTCCCTTCCTGGGGCAAGGCTCGCTATCGTCGCTGACAAGACAGCAAAAACAGGCACGTCCACTACTACGGGCGAAGGTGAGGAGGCGGTTACGGAGGCTGTACCTTCGACCGTTCTTGTCGGCGTTTGCGGCCATGTCGACAAGGCAAAACTCCTCGTCGGAACAAAGCATTTCACGGAGCTTACTGACGCTCAGCAGATCGGCCTTAACCTTCAGCTTGAGGCTTGGGGCTTCCTGCTGCTAAACGTTATGCAGGCTTAACCTTCGGAGGTGATTTTTATGGACTTCGACATTTCAGAAATTCTAGGCACTTTATCTCCCTTAACCCTTACGACTGCCATCAACCTCATCAAAACAGATGAGCCTTTTATTCTTAAGTCGCGGCTCGGGAAAAACGTTATCAGGATGCTCGATGATATCTGCGTCTTCGAGGTCGAGGAAGGAAGTTACAACCTCGCTCCCGTCGGTTTCCCTAATGACCCGCCGTCTCTGGTCAACATCTCCAGAAAACGCAAGCGGTATTCCGTCGTTCCACCTCAGATTTTCCTGCGGGACAGAATTACCGCCTCTGAGGTCAACAAGATACGCACTGCGTCCCAGAACCCAATCAACATGACCCGTCAGGATAAGGCCACTGCTTATGACCAGATCGTCGCAGTTAAGCAGACTGGCCTTCGCAGACTCATTGACCGCCGCGTTGAATGGTTCTTCGCTCAAGCCCTCAACGGCAAGATTGATTACACCAGCGACGAAGGGAGGCAGTTCACCTTCGACTACAACCTGCCGGAGGCTACCAAGTTCACGGCTTCCGACGCGTGGGACAAGTCGGGCAACCCTATTCACCACCTCAGACAGCTCGCAAAACAGTTCAAGGCTCTCAATAACCAGCTCGCTCCAGACTTAATCATCATGGGCGGCAAAGCAGGCGATGCTTTCATGAACAGCGAACACGTCGAAGGATGGATGAAGTCCCCGGGCGTTCAGCTCTTCCAGAACAAAACTGAACTCGCCAAAGGTGAGGCTCAGCCTATCGGCATTCTGCAGGGCGCAGAACTCTTCGAGTATTCCGCCACATACGAGAACGCGGCACATAAGGCCGTACCGTATCTCGATGAGGATTACGTATACCTCACCAACTCCACGCTTTGGAGGCTGTTCTATGGTGCTATCAGCGACTTCGACGCGGGCAATCCTCCGCTTGTTGCAAGAGATATTTTCTCCAAGTCTAAGGCCAGCGAGGACGGAAAGGCTCTTGATATCTTCGCTGAAAGCCACCCTCTGCCCGTCATCGTCAGCAATCTCGGGGTCGTCAAGGCTAAAGTCCTCTGATGTACTGCTCAGTTGATGATGTCCTGCACGAGTTCACACCTGACCTTAAGGCCTCTATGCTTCGCGATTACGGCACAGACTTTGAGGAGAATATTGCGCGGCATATTGAGAAAGCTCAAGCGTTCGTTGATGCCTCTCTGGCTCGCGCATACTCCGTACCTCTGCATAAGGCTTCTGCTGTTGTAGTTTCCGCCCTCTGCAAGATTGCAGCTTACTTCGCAACAATCGCCTACTCCGAGAAGGACGAAGTCGTGCAGGACAAGTACGAGACTGCGGTTACCATGCTCGACTATCTCGTTCAGGCCGGCAACCCCGCTCTCGTTGACGAAGAACTTGACGGCGATACGGCGGGCATCTTTTACGGCTCAGAAGAGAGGGTTTTCACCTCTGAGGAACTCTCCAAATGGTAGGTGTTCACCTTGATACTAAACTATTCCGCCGTCTTTACGCCCGATGAGCAGAAAGGCTCTTGCTCCGTCTACTTCCCGGACATCGATTATGAGTGCTCTTTGGACACATCCAACAACTCTAACTTCAGGAAACAGTTACAGCAGGAATTAGCCTTTGCTCTCTGGCTGTACGAGGAGAAAGGCAATGTTATTCCTTTCCCCAAAACTATTTGCGATTTGCCTCTCCCGCAGGGGGCGTATATCGACTTCGTCCCCTGCGACTTCGATACATTCAAGCACCACATCTCGGTCAAGAACATTGACCTCTAGGAAAGGAGGTGAAATTCATGGCTGTTACCACCACTCTTGCAAGTACTAAGGTTTACGTCGTACTCAACAAGAACGGCGCAAACTCAGGCACTATCAACCTGCCGCTCGGCTCCATCAACAAGGACGCGTTCAACGCGGACAAAGCTATGGCGATCGTCGGTCTCCTCAGCCCTTGCCTCGAAAAGACCGTTGCACGCGTCGAGAAGGCTGATGTCAGCACCCTCACAAGCAGCAATTAGTACACGCTGCACCGGTTCATCCATGAAAGGAGGTGAAATACATGGCAAGCAAACTCGTTATGACCTTCGCGGATGCTAACGGAGATGATGTTATCTTCTCTTACAGCTACGTTGACGCAGAAGCTCCCGTCTCCGACATCAAGGCTCTCGTCAACGGCATCGTCGCTAACGGAAGCATCTTCACCAATGTTCCCGTAACAGCCAAGAGCGCAAAAATCGTTTCTACCACAGAAACGGCTATTAACCTCAGCTAGAGGCTCTTTTTCCCCCTGTGCCCTCTGCAGGGGGATTTTTTCTCATCATGAAGATTAACATCAAAGCAAAAGGCCTCTCCGCTCTATCCCAATCTCTACAACACAAGTCCGACGCTCTCGCTGACCTCACTCCTTATTGGCGGCTCGTAGGGATGTACGTTCAGAAGCAGACCATCAAGGAACGATTCGACAAGGAGCAAACCCCTGACGGCGAAAAGTGGAAGCCTTTATCTCCAGCTCGCGTTAAGCAGCGCAGGAAGAGGCACAAGCGCGGCAACATGAAGATACTTCAGGATACGGGCGAACTCAGACGCTCCATTCACTATGAGGCAGGACAGCGCGGCGTTCGTATCGGCTCGAACCTCAAATATGCACGTACTCACCAGTTCGGGCGCGTAAAAATACCAGCAAGGCCGTTTCTCGGCGTTACTCAGGACGAACGAAAACACATCAGGCAGATGCTTACCGCTTACATCAAGCGGCATTCTTTCACGGGTGGATGACATGTTCAGGAAGGCTTATGACTTTATTCGCGACATTCTCAACGACAAGCAGATTGACGACTACATCTGGGACTTTACCTGTAAGCACCTCGCCGTCATCGATGCGGGCGCAAAGGTTACTGTTCCCGCCGCTCAAATCTCATTCGCTGAGGGACGCTCCTCCAGAAGAAGCAATACCGCCGTTGAGGCTACTTTCAATGTCGACTTCGCGCTTCCCTTTTGGGGGGCTGATGCTTTCGCCAAGTGCCTCGACTTCGTAGATTTCGTTATTCCCGTTATCTTCGACTACAAGGAGCAAAACGCTTTCGTCTCTCATGTCGCGTCAAACATTCAAGAGCCAGAAGAGCTTTCTTCTCAGATTTGGCACGTTCAACTCTCTATCTCAATTTCTATCCTCATTTAGGAAGGTGATTTTATGGCCGTAAGAAACTCGGACGATATTCTCGTCGGCGGGGCCAGGGTCTTCGTCGGCGACGGAACGAACAGAAAAGAACTTGGTTGGATGTCCGGCGAGTTCAAGGTTGAGGAACAAGCTACTAATGTTGTCGTCAAGGAGTCTGAAGGGAGCACTGTTATTACTATCGCTACTGATAAGGAAGTTCACTTCACTTTCTCCATGCTGGAATGCAACCTCGATACTCTCCTGCTCCTTAACCCATCCGCTACTGCTCTCGACGAAACTACCGCTGACGGAAAGGGCTTCGCTGTCGGCACGTATCAGTCAGACAAAACTTTTCCCATTGAAGTTTGGCACAAAAAACGTTCTGGCAAGTACCGCTGTACAAGACTCTTCAAGGGCAAGGTCTCCGGCAACTTCACTTCCTTCCTGCTCAATCAGGACAACGCTAGCCCTATCTCTATTGACATTGTTGCTATCGGCGATAACACAAAAAACACTACCAACAACATTTACGAGACCTTTGAATGCGAGGCTGCTAAAGCTCCGGGAGGCGGATGGTAACCTATGGCTATTCTTGACAACAACGATAATACTGTGCTCATTCGTGGCACGGAGTACAAGGTACGGGAACTCTCCCTTGCTCAGAAGAATAAACTGCTCGGAACTGTAGGCGGTTTTGTCCGCAAAATTTTCAACAACGCTTTCTTCAGGAAGAATGAGGCGGGCGGTATCTCCTTCAGCTTCATCGATGAAGTCTCGCTCGCTGATCTGGACTTCGACAAAATCATTCTCAGCTCCATTGAGGCCGCGCCGGAGCTTCTGCGTATGGCTATACCTGACTTCACGGATTGGGACAATCTCCAGGAGTCAGCTTCTCGCGAGGCTCTCCTCAAGGCCGCCGAAGTTCAGGACTTCAAGGGTTACATCTCAAATTTTTTCTCGCTGGGCAGCGCAATTATCCGTTAGCCCAAGCTATCATCGCGTCCAACATTCACCCTTACACTCTGCTCTACTCTTGGCCGGAATCTTGGACTAGGGACATCCTTAACGCAGCCCTCATGCCTCCGTTCTGGCTACAGCAGCTCTTCGACACCATGACGAAAGGAGGCGGTTGTCATGCCAACTGAATCTGACGGCTTGCACATCGTTATTACGGGTGATGCGTCTCAGGCCATCAAGGAAATACAAAAAACACAGCAAGCTACTGAAGCTCTGAAAGACCAAAGCGTAGATGTCAAAGTCGATGCTAAGGTTGACGTTCTCGGCAGGTTGCATAAAGCAAACGGCCAGTTCATGACTATGGGCGAAAAACTTGCCGCTCAATTCTCGTCGGGCTTCATGAAGGGTTTTGCTGAATTGTCCGTTAAACTTGACGGCTGGGGCAAAAATTTAGAGGCAACCTTCGGGAGTGCCTTCAAAAGTATTACTGCGGGAGCTACTGCTGTAGCCGGTACTCTCAGCATGATTGCTAAAAATGCTCTAGCTCAAGGCGGTGGCTTCGAGTCTCAAATGACCACCGTCAGCGTCATTTCGGGCGCAACTGCTGACGAACTCGCTCAGCTCACCGCTAAGGCGCGTGAAATGGGAGCTACCTTGCCTATCACCGCTAAGGATGCTGCTATGGCTATGACTGTCCTCGCTCAAAGAGGCAGATCGGAAGAGCGTCGTGTAGGGAAAGAGTGTAGATC
>CALGGR010000312.1 GCA_937915755.1 uncultured Fretibacterium sp.
AGGCTTACAGACGACCATCTATAAGGTTCGTCACTTATAGAATGGTTGACGTTTTAGTGGGTTGAACCAGAGATAGCTATGTGGATTCCCTGACGAGGATGAAGCATAGCTATCGGCTTTCGCAAGAAATACAGCTCCTTATATAGAAGGGAGTTAAATTAAATGATTAAAGTTAAAAACACAACTTATCAGATAACTAAGGCAGATGGAAGCAGAACTATGGAGATTACTCTTTGTACCACATCAGAAAAGAAATTTATTGATGCATATCAAAGATTAGCCCAGGATTATCCAGAGCAAGAAGGCTATCAGATCAAGTATTTGAAGGAGACGTTTGAAACAATTAACTGATTAGGCGAGTTTTACACCGCCTTTTCTTTTTGCCTCATGGAATCTTGCAAATCTCTTCATAAAGCCATTCCGGATTACGTTCTGTATACACAGATTCTGTAATGTCTGAAATTGTGTGTCCAACAATGCGTTTGATGGCGTACTCGTCTACTTTATATTTCTTAGCCATGGTAATGAACTGCTTTCGCGGATCATGCGGTTTATGGTCTGCGTCAAGACCAAGTTCTTTACAGATGTCGTTGTAACGTACGTAGTACTTATGATAAGTCAATGGTCTATATTTGGTTTTGAACTCAAGCCCTTTGGAAACGATTAGCTTAGCGCATCCATCAGACTGAGCTTGGGTGATTTTCTGTTCGATTAGCGGCTTGATTTTCGGATGGATTGGAATAATGCGGTCTTTACCGGCAGCAGTTTTCATTCCACCGACCAGATAATTCTCTTCAAGATGCACGTCGGAAAGATTAATGGAGCCGAGTTCTTGAGGACGCATTCCTGTATAGCATTGGATAAGAATGATGTCTACGTCAGGCACATTGATATTCTTCCAAAGGATCTCCATCTCGTCATCGGTGAAAGCGATATGGCTCTTCCTGTTCTCTTTAGCGCTGTCGACAATCTCGCTTGATATTTGGAAAGCTCTGGAGTAGTTTTTATCAACGATCTCGTACTCTACAGCATAATCTAGCATAAGATTGAACAGCATTTTTATTCTAGGTTTAATTGATAGGGGGACTGATATTTCTTTTCCGTCTTCTGATCGAGTGCCTTCTTCCATAACTTTCTTGATATGTCGGGGCCTGATGTCTCGAACAAGAAATGATTTAAGAGAGCCACAGTAGTTCCAAGCTGTGATATAAACGTTCGTACTGTCCTGGACTTTAGCATGGGCGCAATAGTCTTTGAACCATTCGTTGTACAGTTCCTCTACAGTTATGTCTTTGCTTAGATCGTACGGATTCTTATGATATTCTAGCAACGCTTCGTATGCTTCCTTATAAGAAGGGAAGTAAGCTCTTGGTTTAAGCATCTTCTGAATCGGTTTACCTAGTTCAGTCTTTCCATCTGAGACCATGACTCTGAAACGGTTCCTTAGATTCCGATTTTTGATCTCTGTGATCTGACCGAAACCGTTCGGAAGCCGTTTATATTTGCGGGTACTCGTCTTGTTAGAGGCGAGTGTGGCTTTGCTTTTCATCGGATACCCGCAATGAGGGCAAGCCGTTGCTTTGTCAGAAACTTGCAGTTGGCATTCTGGGCAGGTGATGAGCATTGATATTTTCCTTTCCGTAAAAAATACAGCCTCTATAATGAAATACTTGGATAAAGGAGTAGCGTAAAATGGAAGACAAAGTTTATGTTGTCATGTATACGGGATGGGACCGTGGAAACCATAAGATCGGTGGTCTCGACAAGATTTTCAAGACGAAGGAAGCAGCCGGAGCCTTTATTGATCAAACCAGATCTGAATATAGGCAGGATGAATCCATCATCATTACCGGCGAGCACTGGGTCAAGGATAGTTTCTATTACATCACGTATCGAGACGGCAATGTTACAAGGACGCTTGAATTCGATATTCGGGAGTATGAAGTGGAGGGCTAAACAACCCTCCTTTTCTTTTTTGTGTATGAATGAATTCTATCATACACTCGCACTTTTTACAATCCTTATAATGAAATTATATTTTAAGGAGGATTAACTCATGGGAGAAAATGTTGATACACGTGAATTGGAGATTAAGATCCTACGGGCAAAAGCGGATAAGTTAGCAAAGAATGTTAGTGAATTGGCCAAGAAGATTCAAGCGAAAGAAATTAGTATTAATGAGGCTATTACGGAACTTGAAAAGTATAGGAAAGAGCTAGTCGATTGCGTAACTCTGCAGCTCGGAACGCCTATAATAGGTCCCTTAGTTGCAATTCCGACAATAAAGATAATTTCTCAAGTGGATGAGCTGATAACGAACTTTGAATTAATGAACGCATTTGGAATGGGACTTTAACAGGTCCCATAATTTTTACAGCTTCTATAATGACAATAATTTATATTTGGAGGTTATTATGAAGACATTTGAAGAAATGAAGAGCGAACTTAATGCGAAGTGGACAGGTTTCACGATTAAAGCTAAAGTGAAGGCTCATGAAACTTTCGAGTGGATGAAAGAAAATAAGGAGATCGTTGGGACGATTATTGTTCCTACAGGAATCATTCTGATCAAGACGGCGACAGGATTAGTTAAGTCTATTGACCGGAAGATCGACCTGCAGAAAGAACAGAATCTTAAGGATCTATATATTTACGATCGTTCTCTCGGATACTATCATGAGCTGAATAGAAAGCTTACGCCGAGTGAAGCACTGGAAATCGACCGGAGACGCTCTAATGGAGAAACAATGGCTCAGATCCTGGCAAGTATGAAGTTGTTGAAGTGAATTATATTTGGGTACTGTAATCACAGTGCCCATTTATTTTCGAAAATTTTACGGTTTACATAATTCGCAAAAAATACAGCCTCTATAATGAGATAAACTCAATTTATTATTTATGGAGGAAATAACAATGGAAAACACTAAATCTCAGATGATAACAATAGTTGATTCCCGTACTGGAATGGTAATGTACGTGGAAACGAAAGACACAAAAGTTGATATGAGACCTTACGGTGCTACATGTGATTATGGAATCGGTTATACAGGAACGGATTGGGATTACGATTAAAGTATTTAGGAGTTGCGTTTTGCAGCTCCTAAAATTTTTCGCAAATTTTACAGTCTCTATAATGAAACCAAATTTAAATTAAAGGAGACATTTATTATGAAAAAGATTCTTGGAATTATGGCAGCAATTTATATGACGCTCTGCTTTGCAGTAGTGGGTTGGATGTTTGGCTGTCCGAAAAGTTATGGGAAATGGGTTAGTAAATGGACTGAAAAAATGAATGATGGTTTATACGAGGAAGACTGAGGAGCACAACGCTCCTCTTTTTTAGCTTTGAACATATGTGAGAAGCTAAAAACCGCAAATTTTACAGTCTATATAATGAAAGAAATTAATTTTAAAGGAGATAAAAACTATGTTGATTATTGCAGGAAAAGCTACAATTATGACGTTGTTGACTATTATCGCAGTTGCAGTCTGCGTTATTGTAATAGCCGCAGCAACCGTGAGTTGTAACGCAGCCAGAAGAGCAACGTACGTTGAGACACCTAAGAAAATTGAAACGAAAGGAGAAGAGAAAGAGCTCTAACAAGGGCTCTTTTCTTTAGTTCGGAAGTACGCTGAGGAACTCGTACACGCAAATTTTACACTCCTTATAATGAAAAGAAATTATATTTTAAGGAGATAAAAACAATGAAAGCATTTATGACGAGAAAACTGGAAGTGAAAGAACAAATCGAGTTAGTGGCTCTCTTTGGAATGATTGGCTTACTCATTTTTGTTCTGGCAATAAGAAGTGGAAATGAACTCTGGTCTACGATTGGAGCATTCGCATCAATGTCAGGACTGATGGGTATGATAGCAATCATAAGAGATAAACTATTCGAGAGGAATTAACACTTCCTCTTTTTTTTTCGCAAATTTTACACTCCTTATAATGAAAAGAAATTATATTTTAAGGAGATAAAATCAATGAAAGTATTTGAAAAATTTCTTGAAAGAGAAGCGACAAGGAGCGAAGTTAACAAGATGTTATTAGTTCTTACGCTAGTTGGATTTATCGTGATTACTTTGGCGAAGGAATTTGTATGCACGGGTCGGATCTTACTCACACAAGATTGTGTAGTGTTTTGGATCGGAGTCGATGCTGCAGTTGCCGGAATCATTGGACTCATAGTGAACAATGTAAGCGAAGACTATAACGAGGGCTAACAACGCCCTTCGTCTTTAGTTTCGAAGGATTCTGAGAAACTCAGAAAACCGCAAAAAATACAGTTTCTATAATGAAGTCTAAAATTATAGGAGGTATTTTATGTGGGATTTCGAAAAGTTTAAAGGTTTTTTGAAAGATCTGTGGAGAGCAATGCTAGATCACTGGATTATCACGATATTGGCAATGGTATTTGTATTTAACGTGGTAAGTCCACCGCTCTTAATTGCATTCGCGATCTTCAAACTGGTTGACAAATCGAGAGAAGAGCATAAGTACGATTAACTAGACAGAGGATAGAGTCCTAACAAGGGCTCTATTTTTTCCGCAAATTTTACAGTCGCCATAGTGATACTAAATTTAAAAATGAAAGGAAAAACATTATGGAAAAAGTTATTAATCTTGGAGCAATTAAGACAAACAGAGCTGAGATGAAAGAGAAGCGTGCAGCAAAGAAAGCTGAGCGGAAGGCAAAGAAAGAAGCTGAAGGCAAGAAGCCGGTCGGGAAGACGGTTGGTATTGTCGGATCTTATGTTGCCGCCGCTGGAGCTGGAGCAGCTGTAGCTACTGCAGTCATCAAAGCCCTGCAGTCTAAGGACGCGCCAATTGAAATGGCTGAACCAGAAATGGCTCCGGTCATGGAGAATTCAGTAGAAACAGAGGTAGAAGCCGCTGAAGTTTAACCCTAAGAGAGGGAAGCTTACAGTGGCTTCTCTCTTTTCTTATCTAGAATAAAGAAGAACTTCCTATAGCGATCGTAATAGTAGTCTCTACCCGCTGGTAGATCTAATTTATATTTTAAGTACTCATAAGTGTAGTTTTCTGTAACGCCTTTAATCAGCCAGGAGGAAATAGATGGCTCAGATAAGTCAGCGCAATTTTCGATCAATGATATTTTCTTGTTTAATTCGAGTCTACGGGCAACCAGCGTGTTAGTCGGATCGGAAAAATTCCCGGAGGAGATTTTCGGTAAATTCGCTTTGAGCGGGTCAAGGGATGCCAGTTCTGACTTCCATTCCGGATATTGAAGACAGAAGTTCTTGAGTTCGAGATAACGAAATTTCGGGATCCAATATTTGTTTTTAGGTGATAGTTCTGAACGTTGATTTTGCATGATATTTGCTCCTTTCTTAATCTAGATTAAGTATATCATCTAATCTAGATTAAAACCAGTCTGTTATGTAACTAATTTGTCAACTATAATTAATCTTTTTGCAATAATTACAGTTCCTATAATGAGTATTACATTTATATTTAGGAGGGCAAAGAAATGGCAGTAAAGTACGTTAAGAGAAATGGAACAAGCGTGAAGGCAAAACTGGCTCATGAGATCGAGAATTATCGGCGTCAGGGTTACAGCTACAACTGGATCGCTTTGAAGACAGGCCTAACGGAGAAAGAAGTCAATGATATTCTAAATGTGAATGGCGATTGAACGAATGAGGGTCTTGCACAGGCCCTCTCTTTTTAGTTTTGAAGAGTCTGAGAAACTCGAACCCGCATGCAGACGACAGAAAAATGTGATATTTTGCTATCGTCGGAAAGGAAGGACGAATGGTTGCCAAGTTCAAAGGTAGAACTAATTTAGACACACTGCCGGTTTATGCCATTGCTTTTAAACTTGCAGACGGAAGAATACTTGAACTGAAGAAGAACATTTCCGAATATGTCGTAGATGATGAGTATTTTGAAATGAGGTGGAAAGGCTGCCATATAGACGCCCCAAAAGGCAGCGATTTTTCTCTTAGCGCAAGTATGTTTCGAGACGCAGAAATAATTGGAGTAATTCTTAAAGAAGACGCTCCGAAGCATTTTGAGATTAAAATCGATTCATGGACTGTTGTAAACCAGTAAATTTTACAGCGTCCATAACGACACTAATTTATATTTTAGGAGGATTAAAACATGAAAGAAAAAATTAAGGCTTGGATGAAAGAAAACTGGATGTATGTTGCAGGAGGAGCAGCAACGGTCGCGGCAGTTGGCTTAGCTGTTTGGAAAGGTCTTAAAACTGACAATTCTGTCATCGATCCTATTGTCATAGACAAAGGGAAAGACGATTGGATGGATCAGTTAACGACTTATTCGGCAGTCAAAGGCAAAAGGTTAACTGTTCGAGAGACTGATGCTATTCTTGAATATGATGAATTAGAAAGAGCACTACTGAAAGAAAAAGGCATATTAACTTATGGCATCGAAGCTGATATTTGTGATGAATTGTTAAAAAATCCGGATAATGAGTATATGTTTAGTGTGCTAAATAAACTAGAAGGGTTCTGGACCTATGTAGACGAAGATGGAAATAAAGTCGAAGGGTCTTAACAGGCCCTTTCTGTTTTAGTTTTAAGCATAGCGAGAAACTTTTTTGAACGCAGTAAGAAACTTTTTGAGTATAAGGAGGAAATAATGAAAAAAGCACGGGTGTTTTGCGAATCTTATTATGATTACGACAACGAACAGGCGTATCAGGACTTTTATCTTAAGCATAACGGTCTTGATTATTTTCTCTTTCGGCAAGAGTATAGAAAAGGCATTAAAGAATACTTTGGGCGCGGTGGAGTTGATATTGATCGAGCGCTCAAAAATAATTGGAATAAACTCGATACAGCTGTAATTAGGACGATCGACAAGATTCCTAATTATATTCACTATATAGAAAAACAATACGGTATTGCGGTTCTTAATCAGACAAAGAAGAGGAGTGCAAGATATGCTTGAAAGAATGGACATATCCGGACTCACTATTGGCGAACTAGAAGCGCTTGTTTCTGACATAAAGACTCAGCTGGCTTCTAGATTGC
>CALGGR010000313.1 GCA_937915755.1 uncultured Fretibacterium sp.
AGCAGGCCGCCTAACTCATTACTTAAGTCACGAGTGTGCGGCGGCGTTTAATCAACAGAAGCGATGCTGTGAATGTCAGACGTGCTAATACGGTGTCATTCGTCATCTATTCGTGTCATTCGTTCACAAACGGCTCTGACTACTATCTCGTGAAGACAACTGCAAGGACGGCAACGAATTACTATCAGGACAGGGTAGTAAGGTTCAAGTTGGGAGATGACTCATTCAACAAATATCATGGTAAACCTCTTGACTTGTCTGGAAATATGGGCGGACACAGCGACCCCGTGAATTACATCTCAGGATTCACGAAGACAATGACGATTTACGCTTCCATTCAGAACGGCCTCTCTTCAGTTCTGGCTAACACTCCTACGAACATTGCCAAAGAAACAAAAGGAGCAGGCAAGGACGGTATGGGCGGTTCACTCAGCGGCGGAGTATCGTACTCTGAGACAAAATCTTTCACACAGAAGGCATACGAAATCAGAAACCAGCTTGATGTGTCTAATCCGTCATGGGTATTAGTCTACAATGATGGCATCAGTGAAGGAAGCTGGCATACTGACGGTTTATATCAGGGAATATGACATCCTTCACAGTCAACGGAGAATGTCGAACTTGAATGTGCGTGGATATGGGAAGTCGGCAAACCTGTATGGGGGACTGCCGGAAAACTCTCACTATAGGATTTGATTTCTGGAGTCAGGAAGGTTTTGCTTTCGGTAATGGCTACAGCTTGGCTCCGAACTATGGCTGGAACAATCAGGAAAAATACCCGTACTTCCTCAGCAGGCACACTATGACATTCGATGCCCCCGCGCACTACTGGCTGAGTCATCGTCTGGTCCCGTTCACGAAATCAGGAGGGACTGAGACGCTGGAGGTGCTTGCCGAATATGACTGGAAGGTTTCCGTCAAGTATGACGACCCTAATAATCGGGACTGGGTTCATCTCTCATCAACAAGCGGAAAAGCTACAGGCGCGGACAAGTACCTGTTCATGTTCGAGGTTGACGAGAATAACGGCGGCATGAGGGGAGCTAATATCCGCTTCGAGATGGACTACAACGGCCACACTGAGAGCAAAGACATACAGATCAGCCAGGCCTCAAGGTAACCAGTTACACGCAGACATTCAGAGGAGGCAGGAGAAATCTTGCTTCCTCTTTTGATTCATGAACGCACTTCAATATCCACAAAGTAAATTTGTCTAACTGTAAAATTATCACTGTTTGTGTTAGTGAAGCTCCCGTTGTAATATTCACTTGTCCACGAAAAATTCAACGCAAAGGAGCAAATTATTATGTCAGTCGGAAAAAGAATATATCTCAAGCGCAATATGCCTGACCCCGCAATCGTCGAGGAGTTCAAGAAGATACCCGCTTCCAACACAGCGGACGTTATGGGAAGAAGCTGCGCCATGAACCCGCGCATTCATCTCGTCAGCAGCCCCAAAGCCCAGATGATGGCCGGCCCGGCTTTCACAGTCAAGTGCAGAGCAGGCGACAACCTTGCGCTTCACGCGGCACTCAACTACTGCAACGAGGGTGATGTTCTCGTCGTCTCGAACGAGGAGGACTCAACACGCGCACTCATGGGCGAGGTCATGATGGCCTACCTCTACCTCCAGAAGAAGATTGCGGGAATAATCCTTGACGGCCCGATCCGCGATATCGACGAGATCGGAAAATGGGACTTCCCCGTCTACTGCACCGGAACAACCCCAGGCGGCCCCTACAAAGAAGGCCCCGGCGAAATTAACGTTCCCATTTCATGCGGCGGAATCAGCGTCAACCCCGGCGACATCATTCTTGCTGACCCCGACGGTGTCATCGTAATTCCGAGAAAAGACAGTGCAAAAGTCCTCGAGGATGCAAAGAAATTCCAGGCCGCTGACGAAGGAAAGCTCGAAAAGACTCGTCAAGGAACAATCAATCGCGACTGGGTGTTCAAGTCTCTTGAGGCAAAAGAGTTCGAGATTCTCGACGAAGTTTACGACGCATAAGGAGAGAGTGTTGTTTTGCGCGGAATAATGATCGCTTTGATGACGGCTGTTCTGTGGGCTGACGTGGCATTTGCAGGAATGAATGTTACTGTTGACGGCGTTAATCTCCCTGTCGAATGGGAGAGCAATGAGAGTGTCGAGGCTCTGAGGAATCTTGCGCCCCTGACAGTGAAGATGTCAGCTTACGGAGGATTTGAGCAGGTTGGAAGAATAGGCAGGAGTCTTCCGCGCGATGATGTAAGGATTACGACGAAGCCGGGCGATATTGTCCTTTACGCAGGGAATCAGATCGTCATATTCTACGGCTCTAACACGTGGGAATATACTCGTCTCGGGCATGTAATCGGGAAATCGGAGGCTGAACTCACGGAAATTCTCGGCAAAAACGGCGTAACTCTCACGATTTCGGCGGACTAGCTTACAATCTCGCGGAAAAATTCCACTACATCATTAACGCTTTCAGGAATCTCACGGGGCATTACAGGGTCAATCCATTCACCGGCAACACACGGTACTCCTGACTGCCCCGCAAACTCACTGACCTTCACATCATAAGGCATCATAACGAGCGGTGTCCTGAATATCCTCGACAATACCCCGAAGTGAAGCCTCATTCCGACAGCGGATTTTGCGGACGACCACAATTCCGAAGCCTCGCGGAAATTTCCAACTCTCACAATCTCATGAAACTCAAGCAATCTCAGTGCCTCCTCGTCTTCCGGCGACATTGCAACGCCGACAGAGTCAGAGTCGATATGAGGTCTCAAGATTTCCGCGTAATGTTCCATTTCGGGACATGGCCGGAGGTTCACGAGCATTCTTTCACCGCGTGAAGTTACGTTCTCAGGCTTCAGCGTCAACACCAAATCGCAGCCCTTCACAACGTTCTTACAGCCCAGACTCTCAGCAAGCCTCAATGATTTCTCGTCCCTGACGTGAATCCCCCCGCAATGTCTCAGAGCGTCGCCCGCAAAGATTCTCGATATTCCAGAACTTAGCGGCCCAACTGACTGACCTACAGCGTAAACCTTCACGCCCATAGCCCGCGCAAGTCTCGTAATCCCCCAGTACCACGCGCAAGACTTAACGCTCGAACTGTCCTGAAATATTCCGCCTCCCCCGAAAATCAGCCTCTCACTCTTGCGGAAAGTCCTCACGATTTCACGGAGGCTCCACCTGTTCACAGCGTCAACATGAAACTCACGCGCCGTTCTGTCAGGGTCATTCGACAAAACGACGATGCGATTCCGCTCAATCCCGCACTCCTTCAGAATGTTTATACACGCCTCAAGAAGAAGCTCATCGCCCAAGTTCCCGAAGCCGTAATACCCAAGAAGCGCGGCACTGTATCGCCTCATCAGCTTATCACCGGACGTATCAGCCTCAGTATCGGTATAACGACGAACTTTATCACGCACACTATGACCAGCCCTATCAAAAGCCCCGTCCAAAGCCCATTGAACTCACGGAGCAATATCAGCATCATAGGCGTGTGGAAGTGGCAGAAGCTGTTGATTACCGACGAGAATCCCAGAACTGTGCCGATCCTGAATATCTCCCTGTATCTCGCAAAGTATCCATTCCGGACGAGGAAGCCCCAAAGGAGCAATGACGGGTAACCAACAAGAACCTCGCGTGTTCGCGGGCGCGCAATCAGCAAGTGTTCAAGGGACTCGCGCATATTCGTTTCGAGCTGTGAGATGTCGGCAACGTTGTCGCTCCTCATAATCGCAAAGCCTATCGCTCCCAGCAACGCGCCGTAAAGCATTATCTCCCCCCATAACGGAGGACGTGAGAGAAATTCTATCAGCGACTCAGGGTGTACGCGGTTCTTGAGGTCATGGAGCAACACGAGTACAGGAGGGAGCATCAATGTCAGCTTTACGCCGGAGAATGTACGAAGCCTCAGCATGAAGTCAGTTACGCTGAAGAATGACGCAAGAGCAAGCCCGCCCGTTACTACGAAAACGAACGCCGGAATTATCCGCCTGTTCCTCGCCTCGTCCATAGCAAGCAACGAAGCTTCAACCGCTATCATCGGCGCAGTCAACGCACCCGCAATCCTCGCAACTATAGCGACCTTCAGCATCACAAGGGCAAGAATCACCCCGCCTGCCGCGAAGATTATTGAGACTTTCCGTGATGATGACATTCCCATTCTGACGAGGTAGCTGTAGACGCAGAACACCATGACCGCCGACATTGCGAGAGCCGCGAAGATGTTGGGTGAAAGATTCCATTCCGCATAAACTGAATCAGGCCATGCGAGATTGAAGCCGTGAGACTTCAGAGCCTCGCCCAGCAATCTCACTTCCTCCGCGTAATCCGAGAACTTGAAGCTCGCTGTGTTCATCGGTGCTGTACGGTAAAGCAACAATCTCACCGAGCGTTCAACTGCGGCGCGTATCATTCTGTCGCGTAACGCTGGGCGCGAAATCCTCCGCGATGTCATCTCCTCGTTAGTTACGCTGTGAAGTGAGAGAATGTTCGGCGAGATTAGGGCGTTCAGCTGGGGTTCACCGACCTGCTTCGAGAACTCAACTTTTGCGACTGGTATTCCAAGCTCACGGGAGGCATTTGCGAGCGCGCTTACATCGGGATAACCTGAGACGTATTCCCCTGAGGGCGTGAAGACATCGACGTGATACTTCTCGTGTACCTTCCTGAGCATCAAGGCGGCTTTGTCGGAAAGATGTCCGGGCGACGGTGCGGGTCGGTAATATATCCTCAGTCCGGCTTTCTTCGCGGCTTCGAGACCGTCAATGTCGGGGATAATCCCGGAGTTCTTTATCATGTTCGTGGGCATCGTAAGGAGTATCGGGCCTGTCCTGTCGTCAGAGACACCGAATCTCAGCCTAAGCCATTCATTGAGGAGTCTC
This sequence comes from uncultured Fretibacterium sp., assembly GCA_937915755.1. Lineage (GTDB taxonomy): Bacteria > Synergistota > Synergistia > Synergistales > Aminobacteriaceae > JAFUXM01. The sequence goes on from CALGGR010000313.1 coordinate 4,888, forward strand.
CTGTGTTCGCTGAAGGGCTTTACCGTTATGATTGTGCCTTCCGTGTCTGTGTTCGTCTCGTTTGCTGACTTCATTTCGGCTTGGCCTATCCCATGACTCACGCTGTCCCCAACAAGTTCGCTGACCATTAGGCCGGTCAGACCGTTTCGCTTGAGGATCTCTATTGCCTCGTCAACGTCAAGCCCTGAGTTCTTGGCGAGGGCTGCTATTTCGCGGTAATCGGATACTATTGCGACGTTGTTGTTGGCGGACTCGAGGCGTATTCGCGGGTAAAGTCCGTAGCACGCGCATAGAAACGTCAGTGTGATGAATATCGCGGTGAAAAGTTTTTTTGTCATTCTTTCTCTCCTGTCAAAATTTTTGTTGGAAATTGTAACACTTTCTGAGTTTCACGGCTCATGTTATGGTTATCAACTGTAAGCTCGTACAACTGCGAGGCCCTATACTCAGTCTCAGCAAAGAATTTCCCCGTCTCACCATCAGCGTCTTTCAGCCTCGTTATTATGGGGATTCTTGAAGTCTTCCTGCACACCCTCAGAATCTCCCGCCCCCTCTCGTTGAACGCAAGTACCCTCGCATATGGCACAGCGTCATTCATGGCCTCTCTTACATTATCACGTTTAAGGCCGAGAAGAATGTACGCAATCCGCCTCCTTATGTGCGCCCTAGTGTACCTCGCACATACGCACCGCCCGACGAAATCATCAAGCCCCCGCGAATCCTTCCAGTGTTTCAGGAAAAGCCCCTCGATTCCCTCATCAATCCCGTAAATTTCACGCAACTCCTCAGCCCCCGAACGTATGAACACACCCTGAAGCAGCGGCCAAAGTCTTCCTTCATCTGAGAGCCTCCCTTCACGTTTTGCGTTCTCCAAAATTGCACGCGAATATTCCGGCATCATGTGCGAATTTCCGGCGATGTCCTCACGGATCGCACGGCTCGTAACTTCCCCCCTCCTCAAAAACGGAACAGCCTCAATCTTCCAGCCCCCGCGAATTATTCCGGCCATGTACGAGACCGCAAGCATGTTGTTCGGCCTCGTTATGAAGTCCCTGCTTCCCGCGACAATCTCATCGAGCGCAATCGAGACAGCCTTCGGGAACGACGCACCCCGCCCAATTTCGCGCCTCAAAATCTCCCTATAGCCTTCAGGTTCACGCGCCATAACGTCAGCAAGAGAAGCAGCGTCAAATTCCGTGTCCTCCATTCCGAACGCGACACGTGAGACGCATCCGAGACGTCCGAGAATTTCCACAGAACCCCGCGAGAAATCCTGACCCGCCGAGCAAGCATAGAGGAACGGAAGCTCAATCACCAAATCCGCGCCGGCCATGACCGCCATAGATGCCCGCGAAAATTTGTCAGCGATTGACGGCGAACCTCTCTGCGTAAAATTCGACGACAGAATCACAATCACTCCCTCAGAATCCGGGAGGCTCTTTGCGAATTGCATGAGTGATTCGTGGCCTTTATGGAGCGGGTTGAACTCGGCAATAATCCCTGTGAGCATGAATTTTCACCTTCACTTTCCGAGTTCATGATACACGAAATTTCGAGGAAGATTCGGTGTTGCAAAATCGTTGTTTCTACGTGTATAATTCTCACTGCAACAGCGTATATTGTGTAAGAGAGCTGCCCTGAAATCCTGTAAATCTTCTGCCTTTTAAGGACAGCGAAAACGCTTCAGCGGGAGGTGTTCTGTTAGCCAAGCCATAATTTCAGTAAAAGTAATAGCGCGCTCAAAGGTATAAGTCGCTCCATTCAAGAAAAACAGAAGCGGCTTAAGGTGTGTAACAATGGTTTCAAAATTGGAAGGAGGAAATTAGCTTTGAACAGGAAATTGAGAGTGTTAATGCTCTCACTTGCTGTAGTGATGTTCTCGGTTGCTTCGGCATTCGCAGCTTTCGAGTCCAGCGATGTGGCATCTTTCGTCGTATCTGACTCAGACATAGAAGTTGCTACGACTGAGGGATACAACTACATGCAGAGGGTTTTTGTTGATCCTGATGCGTGGCCGGAAGGTGAGACACCCAGGACGGTAACATGGACTATCGATCCTAACCTCCCTAGCTGGCTGACTTACGTTATTGACGGGAACACGGTTACATTCAGGGGAATACTTCCTGCGTATGACGCGTCAAAAGAGAGTTACACAGTTCACGCTGTAGCTAATCTCGATTGCGATGTGGTTATAGGGTATGACGATGATGACGAGCCGATAATCGCTCCCGGACATATCGAGGCTGATGTTGACATGGACGAGGAAACATGGACTGGCGGTCTGGTAATCGAAGTTGAGCAGGCCGATAGACCATTGGGCCTTTACGCTGACTTAGTGTCAATAGATGCTTCGGAAGTGGACAGCAGAGATGTTGTGGACGACAAGTACAGCGTTTTTGTGAACTTCCCGATGTCATGGACGACCGATGATGATCCGAGTGATGAGTCAGACAACCCCAGGCAGATTTCGACAGATCTTTACCCCAATGCACAGCTTGAATGCGAGCAGGAAGGCGGAAGATATGTTGTCGGGTCTGACGTCCTTAACCTTCCCCAGTGGATGGACTATGAGGTAGTCAGCACTCAGCACGGCAGAGCGTTGGACTACGACGAAGACAAAGGAACTGTAACGTATCCTGATGACTATCCTGAAGACACTGAAACTACGTACGTGGCATCGCTCAAGATCTTCTTCACCAGCAAGGACTATCAGCCGGAAAATGACGAGAAAGCTGTCGTACGCATAGTAACCGACGTTTCGGACGTTTTCAGCGACACTTACGAAGACGGTGCTACAATCGGCTGGAACGTAACTTATCGCAGCGTTCCCAAGATCGTCGTCACGCCTGATACACGTGCTCTGACCGTAGAGCGCGGCAAAAGTGCTGATACTACCTTCGACTACAGCGTTGTAGCTGTCTCTGGAACCCCGACGTTCTCATCAAATGTTCCAGAGGGAGTAACCTTCACCCCGACCGTAACTCCTGAGAACCCTGTACCTCCCAGCGGAAAAATTGCAGTCAGCGTTGCAGCAACAGACGCGGCTCAGGCAACAGCAACACCCGTACCCGTAACGATGACGGTGAATGACGCTAACGGCGGAACAGTAACAGCGACAATCAACCTCACGATCGTCAACCCGATCACCATTACCGTCTCAGGCGACAAGCTCGAGAACGTGGAAGTCACTGAGGGAAGCGCAGCAAAGCAGTACACCTACGTCATTGGTAATCCGGGCGAAGGTTTAACGTGGGAGATTCTGGGAAACTTTGCTTCAATGATAAGCCCTACAAGTGGTACTGGAAGCAATGTCAACTTCACGCTTGACCCGACAAATGCGGCACCCGGGAACTACACAGCTACGTTACAGGCAAGGGATAATTCGGGAAGGTCAGTGAGGACACAGACGTTCACATGGACTGTTAAGCCTCGTCCTATCACGATTTCCTACGCTGACAGCGACACGGTGAGCGTTGATTTTGGTGCAAGCGCAGATCTGGAAGTGGAATTCACGTACCAGGAGCCTGTTACGGTCACGTTCAGCCCTGACATTTCAGCCGACGTAAAACTCAGCTGGGACAAAGAGGCCAGGTACCTCAACGGTATTCCCGCCGGAATAATCACGATCACTGCCGAACCCGTAACGCCCCGCGCGAAGCTCTACAGCACGGACATTATCGTCACGGACAGCGGCGACAATACGGCCAGCCTGCCTATCTTCATCAGCGTTGATGTCGGAGTTCTGTCGATTGAGCCTGTGTCAGCATCAGTGAGGGTTGAGCTTAACACGTCGAAGGATGTGTCGTTCAATGCGGTCAATCACAGCGGAGTCGTTTCATGGGATATTGGCACAGTTCCGTCAGGCATCACGGTTTCGGAAAGCGTCATTCCTCACGCAACGCAGTACAACGCAAACGGCCTCTTCACTGTAACAGGCGTAACGTTGGGAACATACAGCGTTGACATCACGGCGACAGATGAGAGAGGCGAGGCAGTAACAGCTACCCTCTACGTCGATGTTACACCGCGCATTGTGGTTACGGTCAGCCCCGACGAAGCAGCAATCGTAGTTGTTCGCGGAAAGTCCAATGATGTAACATTCACGGCACCTACATACAGCGGTGATGTTTCATGGGACGTTGGCACAGTTCCTGCTGGCTTGACGGTAGTTCCTGCAACGGGAGTTGCGTATGCGACTGCACACAACACCGTTATGGTCTACACGGTAACGGCGGCTTCAACAATGGCAGTTGGAACGTACAGCGTTGACATTACGGCAACTGACGCAACTGGTTCAAGAAATGCCACGCTCAATGTCAATGTCGTATCCGAAGAACCGAAACTGCTCACGGTAACGCCCGCAAGCGCAGACGCATCCGTAGTAATTGGCGGAGCATCGGCCAACGTGTCATTCGCGGCGAGCAACAACAACGGTGATGTAACGTGGACGCTCGGAACTCTTCCGACCGGCGTAACAGTAGCACCGGCAACGAATGTGTCATACGCTACTCAGAACAACACGCGCATGGTCTACACTGTAACGGCAGCGTCAAGCGCAACAGCTGGAAACTACAGCGTAACAGTTACAGCAAAAGACGCAGCAGGAAGAACGGCAACTGCAACAATCAGCATCACGGTTGTAGGCCCTGTACCTCCCACTCAGTTCACGATAACGCCGTCAAGCTCAACAGTAACGGTAAGAGTCGGTTCAGCAGTCAATGTATCGTTCACAGTAGCCGGCACCAGCGAAACACTAGCATGGTCAGCGACAGGCCTTCCTGCGGGAGTCAGCATCAACCCGTCAACGGGTAGGATTTCTGGTACTCCGACGACAGCAGGAAGCTACACCGCGACGGTAACAGCGAAAGGCTCAGCAAACGAAGCGACTGCTACGGTAAGCTTCACGGTAGAGGATGTACCGGTACCGCCCACTCCTGAAGAGCCGACCGACGAGACAAAAGAGCTCATCAATAAGTATGAGAGCGAAGGGAAGCTGAACTCAGACGGTACTATACCGAGCAAGGCAGTGAGCTTTACTCCGACAGACCCGACAGCAAAGACTCTCAACCCCAACACCACAACGACTGTGAAACAGGGCGAGAACCTTAACCCTGTGGCGTTGGTACTTGAGTTCCCCGTTGACATCTGGAAGATCTACATCAACAATGTGCTCATGGCATGGGCATACTCACCCGGTGTTACCCCCGCAGCTGACGATGCAAGCATCTACGCATCGACCGGAGAAAACGGTGTAATCATTGAGCCGTCATCGAAGACCGAAGCGACTGTTGTGTTTAACACCGAGTTAATGCCTGCTGGAAATAATCAGCAGATAGCGGCAGCATTTGTTCCTGATGTAACGAAGCCAACGCAGGAAATCGGCAAGACAACACTGGCAACCGTCAGTGTGTCAGGCACAACCAGCCCTGACGAGCCTATCGGTGTAGGCGGATCAAGCGGCGGATGCGATGCAGGACTCGGCGCAATCGTCTTGGCAATGGCGGCGACGTTCTTCATCAGCAAGAAGCGTTCATAATCATTATGGCAAGGTAACACAAGGACACCAAAGGCAGAAGGATTTTTCCCCGTAGGACTCAATCCTGCGGGGGATTTTTTTGCGGACGATCAGGAGTGATGAGGATGAAATTTCCAGTTGACGAATCGGAGATAATGCCGGAAATTGACAGGCTGTCGTTGGAAAGGGTGAGTCAGGTTTGGGATTCATGGCCGGATTTTGTGGGAACGGCTGGAACTTGGGAATGCCTCAGGAAGATTCACGCTGAGATTTTCGGGGGACTGTTCAGCTTTGCGGGGAAGGTTAGGACGGTCAACATCTCGAAGGGAGGTTTCAGGTTCGCAAACGCAATCTTCCTCGACAAGATACTGCCTGTAATCTCGGATATGCCGCAGAAGAATTTTCCTGACATTCTCGAAAAGTACACCGAGATGAACATAGCTCACCCGTTCCGCGAGGGAAACGGACGGGCGATGAGGCTGTGGCTTGACGCAATACTGGAACGTGAGATGAATACACGCATAGATTGGCGGAAGATTACGCGCGGGGAATACATGTCGGCAATGCAAAGAAGCCCCGTCAACACCCTCGAACTCGGCACGCTGCTCAAAGGCTCAATGCTTAAAGCTGAGGATTTGGGCGACAGGGTGATATTCGCGGCGGGGCTTGTGGCGTCATATAGCTATGAGAGATTCTAGGCTTCATTCGTTCGAGTATAATGACGCAAGGAAACAAGGAAAATTATTCAGGAGGTCCCAAACATGCAAGTGCTGGATAAAAAACGAATTTCGGTAACTTCTAAGCGGCAGTTGACGATCCCGCAAAAATTCTACACAGAACTCGGCTTTGGAAGTGAGGCTATATGTACGCTTCTTGACGGTGCTTTGGTCATTGAGCCTGTCTCTCAAGCTCCGAGCGGTGAATTTGACGATTTAATACTGGCCGACCTCATTAAAGAGGGCTATGAAGGTGATGCTTTGCTTGCGGAATTTAAGGCAAGGCGGGCTAAAGTTCGTCCGGCTGTGGAAAGATTGATACAACAGGCCAAAGATGTAGGTCGCGGGAACGGTGAATATTCAACCTACGAGGAAGTTTTTGGGAAATGCCCGGATTAAGATTTCTCCCTCCAGCGGCAAAATACTTCAAGAAATTGAAAGATAAACACCTGAAGAAAATTTTTCAGGAGGCGGTTGACGCTATACTTGGAAATCCTATGATTGGCGAAGAGAAGCATGGAGATTTGCGAGGGATTAGAAGTTATGATATTTACTACAAAAAAGTTAACTACGAGCTTGCATATATGATTGTGTTTGAAGACGAAGAACTTATAGTTATCATAATGGCAGGTACTAGAGAAAATTTTTATGATGAATTAAAACGCTATTTGAAGTCATAACCCCGTCAAAACCCTAAGAATGGGACGGCGGGGTATATAGCTACGAGAGATTCTAGGCTTCCTGCGGCTGACGTCTTGCCTTTCTTCGTTCAAGCTCGTCAAGTATGGCCTTCCTCAATCTCACGGACTGCGGAGTAACCTCGACGAGTTCGTCCGTCTCAATCCACTCCATAGCTTTCTCAAGCGACATTCTTCGCGGAACATCGAGCTTCGTTGTGAGTTCCTTTGTGGCTGAACGGTGGTTAGTCTGCTGCTTCTTCTTCGTAGGATTGCAGGGAATATCGCCGGGCCTTGAGTTCTCGCCGATAATCATTCCGTTGTAGACCTGCTCAAGCGGTGAGATGAAAAGTACCCCTCTGCTCTGGAGATTTTCGAGCTGGTACGCTGTGGCCTCGCCCGTGTCCATGCTTACGAGTGAGCCTCTGTTTCGCGTGATGAGGTCGCCTGCCCATTCTTTATAGCCGCTGAAACAGTTTGACATTATTCCCAGCCCGCGAGTGTCCGTGAGAAATTCGCCCCTGTAACCTATCAATCCCCTCGTAGGAATCTCAATCTCAATCCTCAATAATCCTCTGTCCGGGTTGTCGATGTTGAGAACTTTTCCTTTTCGACGGGTCATCTTCTCGAAAACGATGCCTTGATACTCTTCCGGTACATCAATCGTAACAAGCTCATAAGGTTCGCACTTCACGCCGTCCCTGTACTCTATGATTACTTCAGGTTTTGAAACGCAGAACTCCATACCCTCGCGCCTCATCTCCTCAATGAGAATGCCAAGCTGTAATTCCCCGCGCCCGGAAATTTTCACACCATCAGGGCGTCCCAAGTCTTCCATTCTAAGAGACACGTTAACGTGCATTTCTCGCTGTAATCTTGCCTTCAGCTGACGGAGAGTTACAGCCTGACCTTCGCGCCCTGCAAAAGGCCCTGAGTTCACGAGGAAGAACATTGACACTGTAGGCTCCTCAATGGACAGAGGCTTCAAAGGTTTGTCCGAGATTTCTTCGGCGCAGAAAGTATCGCCGATATTGATCTCGTTAGGCCCTGTAATCCACACAATATCACCCGCGCTAACCTCGTCAACTTCCGTGCGGTCAAGTCCCCGTGTAACCCAAAGCTGTGCAGCCTTTGCGTTTTCATGGCCTGTAATCTCCCAGTCATCGCCGGAATGATCGGTGGTGTTCCATTTTGTTGACACTCTGGTGAATTGCTCACCCTTTTTGATGTGGCCCTGAAGGATTTTCCCGCACCCAATGCGTCCGACATACTCATTCCATGCAAGCGTACTTACCTGCATCAGGAAAGGTTTCGAGGGGTCAACATCAGGAGCAGGAACGTGGTCAATTATTGCCTGGAACAGGTCGTCCATTCCTTCATGAGGTTTGCTGAGGTCATTGACTGCCCAGCCGTTCAGACCTGAGCCGTAGAGGACTGGGAAATCTGCCTGCTCATCACTCGCACCAAGCTCAAAGAATAAGTCAAACGTAAGGTTAAGCGCACGGTTAGGGTCTGCGCCTTCACGGTCTACCTTGTTGATGAACACCAGGGGTTTCATTCCTATCGAGAGGGCGTGCTGAAGGACGTAGCGTGTCTGTGGCATTGGGCCTTCGTTTGCGTCAACGATGAGTATAACGCTGTCAACGGTGGATAATATTCGTTCAACTTCGCCCGAAAAGTCAGCGTGCCCCGGAGTGTCGATGATGTTAATCTGGTAACCTTTCCATGAGACTGTGCAGGGTTTTGAACGGATTGTTATCCCGCGCTCACGTTCGAGGGGATTGGAATCCATTACGCGCTCGGCAACTTGGGTATGTGCTGCGAAAGTCTGCGCTGCCCTGAAGATTGAGTCTATGAGTGTAGTTTTGCCGTGATCTATGTGTGCGACTATGGCGAGGTTGCGAATGTGGTCTGCGTTTTGTGATTGCATGAAAATTTTTCAGTCCTGTTATAGAAAATTTTACGGCAATTTTAGCACATGTTATTTTGTGAAATATTAGTGGGGGTATGTTGGAATTGTGTGTGATACAATTTTTGAGGAATGTAATGGGGAACAGCTTAAGGGCAGAAGCTAACGCCTCCTTTCCACAGAGCGGTTCCCCGTTGAATGATAAGCCCTGTACTCACCCGAAGCCCCCTCTTAGAGATGACAGTTCAGGCTAAATAATATCGTATTCAATGCAACATGGAGTCTCAGCGTTATGATTCCCCAGCTGTTTTTGCTATTACTTTGAGTGAGATTTCAGGAATGGCACAGCAAATTCCGCTGCAGTCTTCTCGAAGCCCCTGAAGCCATGATCCGCACCGTCAATGAGATGAAGCTCGCTGTCCGAATACACACGGTGATAGCTCAGGCTGTAGGTGTACGGAACGATCCTGTCAGCAGTCCCGTGAATCAAGCACACAGGCCCTGTGAATTTCTCGGCTGTCTCGTAAATGGGCAATGTCTGCGCTGAAAGTATGTAGCCTCGTCCCAAGTCGAACCTTCCCATAACTTTCACAGTCTCAGGAGGATTCCCGGCATCGAAAGCAGAGCCGAATACGTTTCCCCTCAGAGCATCATCACGAAGAACCGCTGCAGGTGCGAGGAGCACAACGCTCTTGATATTCTCGCGGCCCAATTCGCCCGCAACCATGCTCGAAACTACTCCGCCCTGTGAATGCCCGGCAATTGATACTCCGTCAACATACTCAAGGCCCTTGACGTACTCAAAGACCTTCTTAGCGTCCTCAATCTCGTTCAGAACCGTCATGTTCTCGAACGCACCCTCGCTCTCGCCGTGCCCGTTGAAGTCGAAGCGTATCGAAGCTATTCCTTCCTTCTCAAGAGCATCCGCAATTTCCGTCAAAATGCCATTGGTTTTGCTGCCTGTGAAGCCGTGAAGAAGCATCACCATCGGGCATTTCTCGCCAACTTTGAGTTCTGGCCTCTGGATCACTGCCGCAAGTTTTCCAGTTGAGCCGTCAATGTGAAGGCTGACACTTTCCGCGTATGCCCCTGACGTAAACAGAAGCACAACCATAAATACCGCAAAATATTTCTTCATGTTTAATCACCTCGATTGACATTATACCGTGAAACAATGCAACGTGCGATTGTACCTACCTGTCCAGATTACACGCGCAGGGAAGAAGGTGGCTGACATATTTAACCGTCCCAGAGAGAACGCCGTTATAGAATCCCTGTTTCTCGTCAATGTAACGTATCGACTCTTTAAGCTCGTCAATCTGTTTCTGAAGCCGCTTTCTAGTCTTTGAGAGTATGGTCTTTCGTTCGGGTATGCTTTCTTCACCTTTTAGGCAGAGATTCATGTATTCTTTAATGTCAGCGATGCTCATTCCGCATTGCCTAAGTTTTCGGAGGCTCTTAATCCAAGCGATGTCGTCATCGTCGAATATACGGCGGTTGATGCTGTCGCGCTTAACGTTTGGGACGAGTCCGGCGTTGCAGTAGAACTTTAGGCCCTGATAGGTCATTCCGGTTTCGCGGCAGGCCTGTAACATTGTGTAGATCATGAAATTTTCACTTCCTTGATAAAATTGTTGACCGTTATATTCTATCGGTTGTCAAAATTCTAACGTGCGTTAATTTTTTGAAAAGGAGAGATTACGGCATGGCAAGGGTAATGATTCTAAACGGCTCAGGGCGCAAGAACGGCAACACTATCAAACTTGTCGAGGCATTCACAAAGGGAGCAGAGTCAGCGGGCAATGTAGTTGAACGTTTTGACCTCTATGGCATGAAGATACAGGGCTGCATAGGCTGTGAGGGGTGCTCTAGGCAGGGAGTTAAGCCTGAGAGTCCTTGCGTCCAGAAAGACGATATGACTAAAATCTACGAGGCCTTTGCGCGTTCGGAGGTTGTAGTATTTGCGTCGCCGATATATTTCTGGGCTGTAACAGGAGTCCTCAAGACCGCATCAGACAGGCTTTACGCAGAACTTCGTTGCTTGGGATGTGAAGGATTCCCGCGTAAGAGCGTGCTTCTCATGACGGCAGCCGGGCCAAGCTATGATGAGCCTGTCGAATGGTACAGGATATTCGAGCGTCATTTAGGCTGGACGAATCTCGGTGAGGTCCTCGGAAGTGGCAAAGAGAAAGAAGCCTACGATTTAGGCGCGTCAATACATTAAGGAGGCTATAACATGAGGAAGTTACTGGCGGTATTAGCGTTTTTGTCGCTCACGGTTCCGGCAAGTGCAATCAACATTCGAGAGCAGGGAGTCTTTTCGGCTGGCGGGACTGTAACAGAACCATTGCCGGGAGAGTTCAACGTTTCGGAAAACTGGCTTGATTTCTCCCGCGCAGGAAACACAGCCCACGTTGACCACGCGAATGTCTTCTACCAGCTCCCCGAAGGCGAAAACAAGACCCCGATAGTCTACCTTCACGGTTACGGGCAGACACGAACGGGCTGGCAGAGCACTCCTGACAGGCGCGAGGGCTGGAGCGACATTTTCCTCAAGGAAGGGCGAGCGGCATTCCTTGTTGACCAGCCAAGACGAGGAGCAGCAGGGTCAACCGTCAAAATCGTGAACAACGACCAAGATACGCGGGCAAACGGGACAGAGTTCAACCCTGGGGATCAGGCATGGTACACTCATTTCAGAATCGGACGAGGAACTCCGAACCGCTACGAAGGGAGTCAGTTCCCCGCCGGAGAAGAAGCGTTGAATCAATTCCTTCGTCAGATGGCACCGAACACGGGAAATTATGATGTCGTAATTTTCGGCGAGGCTTTGAGTGCTGTGCTGTCAGAAGCTCACAAGATGACGGGCAAGAAGGCTGTCTACCTGACACATTCGCAGGGAGGCCGTGTAGGCTGGCAGACTGACACGGAGAACATGGCAGCTATCGTTGCGATTGAACCTGGCTTTGCTCCTGAAGTTGGAAGCGAGACCTACAAGAAATTCGTTGCGGCAAAGATCCCGATGATCTTCTACTTCGGCGACTACATCGAGAACGGCCCGGAAGACATCAAGAGTACCGCTTTCTGGAAGAGCGTGCTGGATCAGTGCCGTGATTTTGCGAAACACTACAACGAGGACGGCGGGGACGCTACGGTTGTTTATCTTCCTGACGAGGGCATAACGGGCAACAGTCATTTCATGTTCCAAGAGCTGAACAACAAGGAAATAGCCGCTCACATAGAGAGATGGCTTGAATCAAAGGGGCTGTAACTCAATGGACGAAGCATCAACCCTCAATGAGTGGGTAACATTTGGTGATCATCTTTACCGCAAGAAAGGTGATGACCCTTCAATCGTGTTCACAAGTGCTTCGGGTGAGAAGCGGACTATAGTGGATTACGATGGGAATATTGTCGGCTTTCCGGGAATTGATGCCAGAGACATGGACATTATCACAAAACATCTCACAATACGTGATGCTTTGTCCCCGAAGATACGTTACCGGACGGATTTTGGGCGGCGTGAGAATGGGAATATCATCATGATTTGGGAGATACAGCCTGACGGAATGTACTGGAGAGATGAGAACGGCTACGGTATGACCCCTGATGAGGAAATCCGCTTATATTCGTTCATCGACAGGAATGGGCGTTTTACTGCACCGTTCAGGCTTTACAACATCGGGTCAAAAAAGTTTTATGTTAGGAGGAATCACAATGCGTAAAATTTTTGCAGTAACACTTGTCGTATTGGCTCTCACAGGCTCGGCATTCGCTGAGATTCTCGCAGGGCCGGGAATCGCTGTCGTTGACACAGAGGCCGGAAAGCTGCAGGGCTACGTCCGTGATGGAATATTCACGTATCACGGAGTCCCCTACGCTCAGGCCGAACGCTTCATGCCCCCGGCAAAAGTCCCCGCATGGGAGGGAATCCGTCTCGCGCTGACTTACGGAACAATGTCCCCGCAGGACACCTCACGCGAGGGCGACATATTCCCGCCCCACTACTTCTGGCCTCACTGGGAACCCAGAATCCTCGCACAGAGCTACAACTGCCAGAACCTCAACATCTGGACACCCGCACTCGATGACGCGAAACGCCCCGTAATGGTCTGGTTACATGGAGGCGGGCACATGATGGGCTCGGCAACTGTCGAGGACGTTTACGACGGCGAGAACTTGTCCAGGAAAGGCAATGTCGTTGTCGTCAGCGTCAACCACAGGCTCAACCTTGAGGGCTTCCTTGACCTTTCGGCTTACGGCGGGAAGTACAAGGACTCATTCAACCAAAGCACAAGGGACATCGTCGCGGCACTCGAATGGATTCACAGCAACATCGCTAATTTCGGCGGAGACCCCAACAACGTTACCATCTTCGGGCAGTCAGGAGGTGCGGCAAAAATAATCACGCTCATGGCCGTACCGTCAGCAAAAGGACTCTTCCACAAGGCAATCCTACAGAGCGGTGCAACGGAAGACTCTGGAATGACACTTACACCGCAGGACACGAGCCGTTATGTTACGGAGCTGACACTCAAGAATCTTGGCATTTCCCCCGAAGAAGTCGACAAGATTCGTGATGTCCCTTACGCTGAATTTGCTGCGGCATCGAACAAGGCACTCACTCAGGTCGCGGAGGAACGTAACATCATCAACGCTCTCGGCGCTCGTTCATTGATGTGGTGTCCTGTTGTTGATGGCTCATTCATCACTGAGAATCCAGCTGAGACGAAATTCACTGACACTGGGAAAGATGTTACCGTCATGGTCGGCTCAGTCCTCAATGAGTGGGTATCAATGCCTCTACTCGCAAACATGGCCGTAACTCAGTCAGACAACAAGAACGTTTGGGACGATGCGAAGGTTGACGCTATGCTCAGGGAGAAATACGGCGACAAATCAGAGGCAGTAGTGTCCGCGTTCCTAAAGGCGTATCCCTACAAGAAGAAGGCCGACGCGCTTTATGTTGACACGTGGCTTCGTTCGCGGGCAAAGAAGGTCGCTGCTCTAAAGGCTGACCAGAAAGGCGCACCCGTCTTCACATACGTTTTCACTTGGGAGACCCCGATAATGGGCGGCTATGCTCTGGCCTATCATTGCTCGGAACTTCCGTTCGTCTTCAACAACATTGCGCTCTCAGAGATGGCGACGGGTGGCGGTGAAAAGGCAAAGGCACTTGCGGACAAGATGAGTCAGGCGTGGATTGATTTCGCAAGGACGGGCAATCCAGGCTGGGAAGCATACACGCGCGAGAATGGTGCGACGATGCTTTTCGACGACGAGCTTGTCCTGACGCACCATCATGATGACGAGCTTATAGGGATTCTTGTGCCGGACTATGTGTATTAGACATTTCATGTATGCCCTGCTGATTGCGGTTGCGTTCAACGGCGGGGCATGTGCCTTTGAGAATGTGAACGTGAACACGAGGATTTACGACGTTATCCGCAACCCTGCGTTCAAGAATTTCGGGCGACTAATCTTCCCCGCGAACGAGTATTACTACAGCGGTGAGACGCTCGGAGATCTGCGCCTGACATGGTACAGCAACATAAAGCCCTCAAGGACTGTCGACATTGTCCGCTACATGCTCGGAGAGGTTAAGGAAGGGAGACAGATATTCTACCCTATCTACCCTTCCGATGACCCAAGAGCAAGGGACACAGGACTATTCTTCTTCAGTGGCAGGGCGGGCGCAAAGTTCGCGATCTGCAACGCCGGAGGGGGCTTCGTTTTTGTTGGAGCTATGCACGACAGCTTCCCTCACGCATTGGAACTCTCACGGCTGGGATACAATGCTTTTGCTCTGATATACAGGCCTGGAGCTGACACGGCATGTGAGGATTTGGCGCGGGCAATAGCGTTCATTCACGAACATGCTGACGAATTGGGAGTTGACGTTGATGGTTATTCGCTGTGGGGAGGCTCTGCGGGTGCGAGAATGGCGGCGTGGCTTGGAACTTACGGAACAGAGTCATTCGGCGAGAAGAAATATCCCCGTCCCTCAGCCGTAATCATGCAGTACACGGGATTGAGCGAGGTTACGGGCAATGAGCCTCCGACGTATGCTTGCGTGGGAACTTCTGACGGTATTGCTCCCCATGAAGTGATGGAACGTAGGATACGTGCTATTCGTGCTAACGGCACTGACGCGATGATTGAGGTATTCCCTAGACTGAGTCATGGCTTCGGACTTGGTGAAGGGACTGTTGCTGAAAGCTGGCTGAATAACGCCGTGAAATTCTGGGAGAAGCATATGTGAACAGCATCTCCCTTGTCCTTTCAGGCCTGCCCAAACCACAGGTCGCAAGGGTTATATTTCTCGGATTACTCTGCAAGGATTCCCGGCAGCAAGCACTCCAGCCGGAATATCCCTCGTAACCACGCTTCCCGCGCCAATAACGCAGCCTTCTCCGATCGTTACCCCTCCTGTTACCGTAACATTCGAGGCGATCCAGCAGTTGCTCCCAATCGTTATGGGCTTCCCGTACTCAAGCTGTACAACGTTCCCGTCATCGTCAGTCCTCGCGTTGCGTTCCTGCCATCTCAATGGGTGAAGCGGCGTTAGGAGTGATACGTTAGTTCCGAGCATCACATTGTCGCCGATTTTCACAGGGCAAACGTCGAGTATAGTCGTGTTGAAGTTTGCGTAAAAGTTTTTCCCAATGTGAATATTTATCCCGTAGTCGAAGAATATAGGCCCCTGAAAATATGCCTCACGGTCAGAATACGGCATAAGCTCGTGAAGAATCTTGTATCGTTCCTCTTCGTCAGTGTCGAAAAGCTTGTTGTACATCATGCAGAGCCTGTGAGCCTTCGTCCTAAGCGTGTAGAGTTCTTCGTCGTCCGGGTTGTACATCTCGCCCGCTGTCATCTTAATACGTTCATTCATTTGGCTGTTTCACCTTCCAAGTAAATTGTTATAATTCTACATGATATTTTTCCATTCATAAAATTTTCAGGAAGGAGATTTTTCTCACAATGGTACAAGGTTCAATGTTAGTTGTAATTCTTGTTATCGCCATTATCCTCATGGTACTCCTCATCTCTAAGATGAAGTTCCATCCGTTTGTTGCGCTCTTCGCGGTAGCCCTCGCAATGGGCCTGGCCGTCGGAATGGCACCCGCAAAGGTCCTCGACACTATCCTAAATGGTTTCGGAGGGACTTGCAGGGGAATAGGCATCGTAATTCTTCTGGGCACGATTATAGGCGCGATGCTTGAGAAATCAGGTGCAGCCTTCACGATGGCAGACTCGGTTCTCAAAGTCGTCGGCGAAAAACGTCCCGCCCTCGCAATGAGCCTTATAGGCTGGGTAGTCTCAATCCCTGTCTTCTGCGACTCAGGCTTCGTAATCCTCTCGTCCCTCAACAAGTCCTTA
The DNA here is from genome assembly GCA_937915755.1 of uncultured Fretibacterium sp. Taxonomy (GTDB): domain Bacteria; phylum Synergistota; class Synergistia; order Synergistales; family Aminobacteriaceae; genus JAFUXM01. The sequence continues at coordinate 21,085 of CALGGR010000313.1, forward strand.
GCACGTCGAAGCAAAGTCAGCCTCTCAACGATGGCCATCGCTCTCTCGACAGGACTTTACGCGACACACACTCTTGTTCCCCCGACACCTGGCCCTATAGCGGCGGCGAATGAACTTCACGCAGATTTGGGCATGGTCATAATGTGGGGTATAGCGGTCTCGATTGTCTCAGTCCTCGCTGGCTACATCTATGCTCTAATCGCAGGGCCGAAGCTCCCCGTTCCTTTCGACACGAACACAGAGGAGGGCGGCTCATATGAGGAACTCAAAGCGAAGTACGGGACTCTTCCGTCAGCGTTCAAGTCTTTCGCACCGATTCTCATTCCGTTGATATTGATTGCGTTCAGCTCATTCATCAGCTATCCTTCAACGCTCGCAAAAATCGGCGGAAAAGAATCAACCCTCTTTGTCGTCTCGTCGTTCTTGGGCAACCCAGTCATCGCTCTTTCGATAGGCGTTGTGCTTTGCTTCTTCCTTGCACCTTTCACGGAGGAAGTAACGAACGGCTGGATCGGCGAGGGCGTTAAGGACGGTGCCAACATCATCATGATTACGGCAGCAGGCGGCGGACTTGGTGCAGTAATCGCGGCTTCTGGTGTCGGCAACTACATCGGTGAGGCTCTTTCGTCCTACAACTTCGGAATATTCCTCCCGTTCATAATCGCGGCGGCATTGAAGACAGCTCAGGGGTCATCAACAGTGGCAATCGTAACGACAGCGCAGATTATCGCCCCCATGCTTGCATCACTCGGACTCGGCTCACCTATGGGCGGAGTTCTCGCAACACTCGCAATCGGTTCGGGCGCAATGGTCGTCTCACACGCAAACGATTCGTACTTCTGGGTGGTAACTCAGTTCTCGGATATGGATCTCAACACGGCGTACAAGGCTCAGACAGTTGCGACACTGATTCAGGGAGTCGTTGCGGTTTTGGCGATTTACGGAATCTCGACGTTCATGCTTTAGGTTAGGCGTGAACATTCAGAGCGGGGAGCGGGCGTGAAAGTCGGTTCCCCGTTTTTTGTGTGCTAATATTAAGGCAAAGGAGCTGACTATACCATGACAAAAATACCATTAAATATATTTCGAGAGTACGATATACGCGGCAACGCGGACAAAGAATTGACCGATGATGTAGTCCGCACAATAGGAAAGGCGTATGCTTCGTGGCTCATTCATGCGGGCGTAACTTCGGGCGTAACCGTCGGCGGCGATGCAAGGCTTTCAACTCCGCGAATTAAGGCAGCAATGATTGAGGGTATATTATCGGCTGGTCTTGATGTTGTTGACGTTGGACTCGTTACGACACCGATGCTTTACTGGAGCTTGATACGCTTTAACTTTGACGGTGGTGTAATGATTACAGGCTCGCACAATCCTCCTGACATGAACGGCTTGAAACTCTGCTTTGAGCGCGGGACTTTGTGGGGAAGCGAGGTCAGGAACATTCACACGATTGCTGAGGCCGGAAATTTCGAGACAGGTCAGGGCAAGCTCACTCAAGCGAATATTGAGGACGAGTATTTGAAGATGCTTGTCTCAAAATTCACGCTCCCATTCAGCAAACGTTTCAAAGTTGTCTGCGACTCCGGCAACGGTTCAGCAGGAAGAACGGCACGGAGATTCTTCGAGATGCTTGGCTGTGATGTGATTTCACTCTACGATGAGCCTGACGGACATTTCCCCAACCACCACCCAGACCCTCAGAAGCGCGAGAACCTTCAAGACCTTATAGCCCGCGTTAAAGCTGAAGGTGCTGACGTTGGATTTGCTTATGACGGCGACGCTGACAGGATCGGAGTTGTTGACGACAGGGGAGATGTTATATTCGGCGACAGGCTGATGACGCTCTACTGGAAGGAGATACTCGGAACTCACAGGGGCGCGGCTGTAATCGTTGAGCCAAAATGCAGCATGGTACTTCCTGAAGTCGCAGAGAAATTCGGGGGAAAGCCATTCTTCTGGAAGTCCGGACACTCGGTCATAAAGGCAAAAATGCGCGAGCTTGGTGCACTATTTGCGGGCGAATATTCGGGGCACATGTTCTTCGCCGACGAGTTCTTCGGCCATGATGACGCATTCTACGCTTCAGGCCGGCTTCTCCGGATAATGTCAGCAAGAAGAGAATCACTTTCGCGCCTTATGATGTCAATACCCGTCTACCCGTCAACAGAAGAAATCCGAATCCCTTGCTCGGACGATGTGAAGTTCCAGATCACGGAGCGAATAACTCAGAAGGCACGCGAGAAGTACGAGGTCAGCGACATCGACGGAGTGAGGATACTTTACCCTGACGGCTGGGGACTAATTCGCGCCTCGAACACACAGCCCGTCATGGTTGTCCGCTGTGAAGGGAGGACAAGGGAGGCACTCGAAGAAATCATGAGCGACGTAAAATCGCGGGTATTAGCAGAGGGGCTTCCTGATTTCACATGGACATTCTGAAACCTGTACAGGCCCGCCCTCAATACAGCGTAATAATTCACCCTGAGAGCGGAATAGCTTTTCCCGTTCAGCCGGAAACAGAGCTTGAAATAGGCTTCGGCAACGGAGAATACACAGTGCAGTACGCAGAGAAGCACCCCGATATTCTTCTTTACGGTGTGGAAATCTCTCAGGCTTGCGTTCTTAGGTGCGCGAGAAGAGCGGGCGGTCTCAAAAATTTACGCATAATCAACACTGATGCTCGTTACATGCTCCGTGAACTTTTTGCTGACGAGACATTACAGAAGATATTTATGCAGTTTCCATGCCCTTGGTCGAAGAATGCTGACGCTCACAGGAGGGTTACAGCGAAGGATTTTTCTGACGGTCTCGCGGCTGTGCTGAAACTTTCGGGGACGTTCGTGATGGTTACGGACGATGAATCATACGCCAATGAAGTGTGGGAAGTTTTGGGTCGGCATGAGGCTTTGACGGCTGAGGATTTCGAGGTCAACCCAAAGCGTGAGGTTACGACGAAGTACGAGCGAAAGTGGCTTGAGGAAGGTAGGAACATTTACCGCGTAACGTTCAGGAAGTCGCGGGCGTTCACGGTTCAACGGAGGGTAAAAGGAGACATGCACATCAAGATAGCGCGTAAAATTACACCCAACGACATGGCCGGGCTTCGTAATGTTGAAGGGCATGGGGAAAAATCGTTCTGGAAGTTCGGGCGTACTTTCAGTGAGCCGGACGGGAATATATATCTTCTTGAGACGCTGACGAGTGATGATGAGTTCGAGCAGAAATTCTACATTCATGTTGCGCCGAGAGATGAGGGATTCTTGCTGAGGCTGGACAAGACGACACTCGCATTTCTGACTCCGGCTGTACGTTCTGCCTTGAACGATGCCGCTGCGAGACTGTCATGAAAGATGTCAGGCCGACTTCGGGACGCGTAATCTCTGCGTTGTTCAGCATATTGGGCGGGAAGGTTGAGGGCGCGGAGTTCCTTGACCTTTTCGCGGGGACTGGAAGAGTCGGAATTGAGGCAATGAAGCGCGGGGCAAGGTCTGTATTCGTTGAGAGCGTGAAATCACGTGCCGATGATATACGGAGGAATGCGGGCGAGTCGCTGGTTCTGTCGCTTGAATTTAGGCGGGCAGTCTCGTGGCTGATGAAGCGTGATATGAAGTTCGATATAATTTTTGCTGACCCTCCATATAATTCGGGGTGGTGTGATACTGTCCCTGCAATCCCGAATCTCTCGGCTCTTTTTGCTGACGGTGCATTGATGGTGATTGAACACTCTGCGCGTGAACCTTTAGCTCTGACTGTCAATCCCAATAATCTCGAAGTCATGTCATCAAGGGAATACGGCGAGACCTGTTTGACGTTCCTGCAAAGAATGACATAAAATTTTTATCCTGTTATAATCCTTTTCACTTAATAAGCCCCGAAAGGACATGTGATATTTTGCGTCAACAATCCGTAATGCGTCAGGCAATCTCAAACATAATCCCCGCAATAGTCGTTGAGATTATGCTCCTGATCTACAATTTAGCAGATACATTCTTCATTGCTCGGACTCATGACCCTTTACAGCTTGCGGCGGTCTCAATTGCTGCTCCGATATTCATGGTTTTGATAGCACTCGGAATAATCTTCATGGTCGGTGCAATGTCATTCATCTCGCGCACTCTGGGCTCAGGGCAGATTGAACGCGCAAACTCTATAGCCTCTTTCTGCGTTTGGGGGAGCTTGATCGTCGGGGTAATAATGTCGGTAATATTCATGTGCTTCATAGACAGCATACTTCGAGCAATAGGAGCGAGTCCAGAAACTTTCAAGCTTGCGCATAGTTACCTGTCAATAGTAGTAGCATCCACGCCTTTTATACTTTTCTCGATGTCCTGCGGAGGAATAATGAGGGCTGAGAGAAACGCCAATGCGGCCATGTTCGGTCAAATATTCGGAAACATGCTCAACGTTGTCCTTGACCCTGTAATGATTCTCTGGTTCGGTTGGGGAATAACAGGAGCTGCAATAGCCACGACAACAAGCATAATAATCGGGGCAATGTATTACGCCGGGTACTTTTTGCTTGGCCGCTCATCACTCAGCATTCACATAAAGAACTTCAAGATGAATGACGGTATAGCATGGGGAGTTTTGGCGATAGGTATACCAGCTTGCCTTGACCCTTGGCTTATGAGCATTTCGCAGATGATAATGAACTCGCTGATGTCTTCTTACGGAGATATGGCCGTTGCAGCTGCTGGAGTAATGATGAGGATTGACCAGATAGCCTGTCTCTTTGCTATGGGGACGGGGCAGGGTATTCAGCCGCTTTTAGGGTTCTGCGTTGGCGCGAAGGATTGGGAAAGGTACAGGGCAATGCTGAAGTTCTCGCTGTCATTCACTGTAACAACAAGCCTCATGATTATTGCGGGATGTTACGTTTTCTCAGGGGACATAGTTTCTGTATTCCTGACTCAGCCTGAAGCATTCGAGTACGGCGTTAAATTCCTGCGAATAAAGCAAAGTACAACGATAATGTTCGCGGTATTCTTCATATTCGTGAACGCTTTGCAGGGCATGGGTGCAGGACGAGCCTCATTGATTCTCAGTGTTTGCCGTCAATGCCTGCTTTATGTGCCATTGATGCTGATACTGAATCATTTCTGGGGAGTATGGGGACTTGTATGGGGACTCCCTGCTGCGGAAGTTCTGTCGCTTTTACAAACTGTGATAATGTACGGTAAAATAATATTCAGTCCCAAATACCTGACACACTCGGAGTGAGAATGATGAAAGTTACTGCGGTATATCCCGGCTCTTTTGACCCAATCACCAACGGCCATATATATATTGCTGAAAGAGCGGCGGCAGTTTTCGATGAGGTAATCGTGAGCGTACTCGTGAATGAGCGCAAGACTTCGGCATTCACTGTCGAGGAACGCTGTGTAATGGCAAGGGAATCGCTAGGCCATGTGAAGAATATCACTGTGGACAGCTTCAATGGTCTTCTAGTGGATTACGTGAGGCAGAAGAACGCGGGAGTGATTGTGCGGGGACTGCGGGCGATGAGTGATTTCGAGTACGAGTTCCAGATGGCATTGATGAACCGCCAGCTTGCGCCGGAGATTGAGACGTTCTTCATTGTGACGGATCCTAAGTATTCGTATGTTTCAAGTTCAAGCGTTAGGGAGATATTTCATTTTGGGGGGACTGTCAGGGATGTTGTTCCGCAGGGAGTGTACGAAAAACTAAGTAATCGTTGTTGCAACCCCTGAACGACTTTACTTGCTGTTGCTGTCGACTATGCCTCTCTCATCGCTCGATACTATGGAGCCTTTGAACACGGTAAGGCCTAATTTTACAATATCAACAAAAGTAATGCGTCCTTCAGCTGATGCTCCCGAACAATCACATTTGCAGTATAAGACTTCTGTTTCAGTTTTATCATGAATCGCAAGAAGACCCCCACCTTCATAGGTGTGAGATGAATTGCGCAAGTTAAGTTAAGCGTGCTATAATCCTTAATAATGCTAACGTAAACCAGATATACGGGGCGGCACGTGTATAAAATATTTGGCCAGAGCAGAAAAACCAATACCACTGAGTGAGCCAAGACAGCATAGCGCTCCGTCATATGGTCATATGAAGGAAGAAAGCACCCATTTGGCGAGGACGTACTGCGTGCTTATAGCAAGACACTGGCAGAACATCGCGGCGCAACCTCGTTGAATTAGGAAGCTCCAGCCTCTATAGGCAGAGTAGTTCACAAGGATGGAAACTTGAGATAACAGGAATGTCGTGAGAAATGGACAATGATTTATGGCTCTCGAAACTCTGGGACGAATGGCTGACATCACCAGTGAAATTTCGCCGGAACGCAGATGCCGAAGCGTGTGGCTTATTGATGGGAATGCGGCGGAATCGCGGGACGTTCACGACTAAACGCCTCAGAGCTGCCCGAAGACTTACTGGTCCGGGAAAGTTTCCATTGTGGCCTCTGACGTCATATGCGGAGAAATTTGACCTCACGATCTCGATGCTAACGCGCCCGAACCGACGAGCCTCTGTGAAGTTCACGTGTCCTCCTGAAGTTCTGGCACTTCCCGATGACAAAACAATATGGCCATGGCTGAAGGGATTATGGGGAAGCACGGGAGGATTATATTTTCCGAAGTCTGGCTACTATCTGACGCTGATAATCTCGGACGAAGAAATCTCTGGGATAACGCGCTCAATCCTCACAAAGACCGGCCTGACATGGAGCGAACACCGCAACGAGTTCACCCTCCGAAATCATGACGACATAACGACGTTTCTTTACAATGCTGGAATGAAATCAGGAGCATTGGATTTCGAGGACAAAATGCTGATACGTTCGGCGCGGAACAAGGCCAATCTCGAGAGTAACTATGACGCAGCAAATATAGCACGTTCAGTGAAAGCAGCCCGTGAGCAATATGACTTATCAACAAAAATCGTGTCGTCAGGAATTATTGAGACTCTTCCTGAGAAGCTGAGAGAAGTTGTTGAAATGAGGCTTGAGTATCCAGAAATATCGTTGGAGGAACTGGGATTGAAGTTATCGCCCCCGGTTGGGAAGAGTACGGTTAATTACCGCTGGAAGAAGCTGCGTGATTTGATATAGCCTCTTCAATGAGCCGTTTAACATCCTCAACGGTCAGAGAGGGTCTTTTAACCCGTTCAGCCCAGCTCTGAAACATTTTCTGAACGGCTGGCATACCTAACACAATTCCGAATTCCGAGTACCGCCAGACCGAGATAGATGCCGTTTCTCAGGCCGCCAATTTGTCCGTCAACGCCATCAATTCTTGCGGACAGTGTTTCAAAATTTCTGTCAACCCGCTCCGACAACACCGAGACCATTCTCGTAAGCTCTGCTATATCTGCCCGCATAGCCTTCATTTCGTCCTGTAGCTCTTTTATTTGAGCCTTATGTTCTTCACGCTGTGCTCTAATCTCCTCACGAAATTCCGCAATCTGAGCCTTCTGTTCCTCCTTAAACGCTTTCATCTCCTGACGCAGTGCTTCCATCTGAGAGTTATGCTCCTCACGCTGAGCCTTCATCTCCACCTTAAACTCCTTCATCTGTTCAAGAAGAATATCCAGCTTCGTGTTAATCCCCAGCATGTTAGCCTCGAAGACATCCTTGCGAACATAAATATCCTCCGAGACCGCCCCATAGCAATCAGACCCTAACACTAGCAGAACCAGCAGTGATATACATACCCTCTTCATGACAAGTCCCTCCTTTGAGTTGTGCCTAAAATTCTATCATAATGACGAGCCAAGATGTAGACCGCACTTATCAACCTAATCCCCCTCAAACAGAAATTTGCGGTAAAATAGTCTATATGAAACCGAAAATCCATAGACCAATGACACGGAGGAATAGACAATGAAGCTAAAAACGTTCACACCAGCTGATGTAGCCGGAAAGAAAGTCCTCATGCGAGTAGATTTCAACGTTCCCTACAAGAACGGGAAAGTAACCGACAATGCCCGAATCCTTGCCCACACAAGCACCCTCAAGAAGCTCCTCGATGCCGGAGCAAAAGTCGCGTTAATCTCGCACTTCGGCCGCCCAAAAGGCAAAGTTGACCCAGCATTCTCGCTCTCCCAGATCGTCCCTGATGTCGAGAAGGCATACGGTCTCAAGGTTGTTTTCGTCGATGATTGTGTTGGCGAAAAGGTAGCAGCCGCAGTTGACGCTCTCAAGCCAGGCGAAGTAGTAATGCTTGAGAACTCACGCTACCACCCCGAAGAGCAGAAGAATGATCCCGAGTTCTCCAAGAAGATGGCAGCACCGTTCGATGTCTTCGTAATGGACGCATTCAGTGCCTCACACCGTGCGGATTGCTCGACAAGCGGCGTAATCCCGTTCGTAAAGGCAGCATTCGCAGGCGATCTTCTTTCACGTGAAGGCGATATGCTCGGAGCAGTCAGTGAAAACCCCGCCAAGCCCTATGTCCTAATTCTCGGAGGCGCAAAGGTCTCTGACAAAATCGACATCGTTGGTAACCTCCTCAACAAGGCAACGACGATCCTCATTGGCGGCGGAATGGCCTACACTTTCCTCAAGGCACAGGGCAAGGAAATCGGAAAGTCCCTCTGCGATTCAGAGCGTCTCGATTTCGCGAAAGATACCCTCAAGAAAGCCGCTGACATGGGCGTGAAGATTCTTCTTCCTGTTGACAGCGTAGTAGCCTCAGGAATGGACGCAACTGACACTGAGGTCGTAAGCAGTGATGCAATGCCGGCTGACAAGATGGGCCTCGACATTGGACCAGAGACAGTGAAGCTCTTTGTAGCCGCTCTTGACGGTGCGAAGTCAATCCTCTGGAACGGTCCTATGGGAGTATTCGAGGACGCAAAGTTTGCAGAAGGAACGAAGAAGCTCGCCGAAGCAGTAGCCGATATGACCCAGAAGCACGGTACAGTCAGCGTAATTGGAGGAGGAGACACGGCATCGGCAGTCAGGCAGTTCAAAGTCGCCGACAAAGTATCACATGTTTCAACGGGCGGCGGTGCAAGCCTTGAGTACTGCGAGGGCAAGAAACTTCCCGGCATGGAGCCATTCAGAGTATAAGGAGCAAAGATCATGGCAAAGAAGATATATTTATACGGCAACTGGAAGATGAACAACAATTACGCCGAGACAGAGGCATTCTTCAAGGAGTTCCCGGCGGCGTATGAGAAGGTGAAAGCGGATGACCTCGAAGTCGGCATATTTGCACCGTTCACATCGTTATGGCCGCTCTCACAGGCTGCGAAGAAGTGCGGCATAGTATTCGGTGCGCAGAATGTCTACTATGAGGCAAAGGGAGCATTCACGGGAGAAATCTCAATCCCCATGCTCGCTGAGTATGGTGTAACGCACATCATCATCGGCCACAGCGAACGCCGTCACATATTCGGTGAACCCGATGAGATGATTGCGAAGAAGGTCAAGGCAGTCCTCGACGCAGGAATGATTCCTGTACTCTGCTACGGTGAGACACTGGAGGAACGTGAGAGCGGAAACACGTTCACGGTAATGGAGCGTCAGCTGAAGAGCGCAATCGCCGGATTAACTCCTGCTGAAGTCGCAAAGATCATCTACGCATACGAGCCAGTGTGGGCAATCGGAACGGGCAAAACCGCAACTCCCGATCAGGCCGAAGAAGTCTGCAAGTGGAGCAGAGAGCTTATCGGCAACCCGAAAGTCGTGATACTCTACGGCGGAAGCGTCAAGGGCTCAAACGCGAAGGAATTGCTTTCAATGGCAGACATTGACGGCGCACTTGTCGGCGGAGCATCATTGAAGACTGCGCCATTCCTTGAGATTTACACAGCTTATAAGGGATAACCATACCTATGCCCTCCTGCTTTACGGGCAGGGGGGTATTTTTGTCGCTCAAAGGAGGAATATTAGTGAGAAAGAGAATTTTCAGCCTGACCGTAATAGCGGTTTTGATTTCGTCTAATGCGGCGATGGCATTGGACTTGGGCAGTCTTCTTTCACCGGATTTGCTTTCGGGACTGCTGAAGCCAGAAACGAAGCAAGAAGCAATGGAGGCCTATCTTCCCGAGAACACTCTAATATCGCGGGTTGAAGATACGGTTTACGGGGTATTGAGGCTTGATGACACTGGAGCGTTCCTGAGATGGCTTTTCTCGGAGGAGAATGTCGATGTCTTCATGCCGTTGATCCTGAAGTCGAAGGATTCAAGCAACATAATCGGAGCAATCGAGGTAATCCGTGCATTTTCGCGTTCAACCCCGATAAAGTCAGCGGCAATAATCGTCGGCGCGTACAATCCCAAGAAGACGAAGCAAGAGCCATTCATGCAGTTTTCGTTCACAGTGAGTGAGGACATGCAGTCGACATTGAGGAAGGTTTCAGACGGTACAGCAGAGGACGCAGACTTTGCGAAATTGCTGCTGGGCGGAGATAATCCGATGACGGCGATAGCTCAGACGATGATAAAAGCCGAGAAACAGAGCGATGGAATTTACCGTCTCAACAATGAATTCTTCGTGAAGTCAGAGGGAAACATGTTCATTCTCTGCACATCACGCGGGGAATTGGATGCTTCAGTTGACGCGCTGAAAAATCCGGGTTCTAGACTTTTCACGAGGAATGTGCGGAAGTTCACGGACAAGGATTTTGCGTACATTCACGTTGACTACGAGACGCTTGACGCATTGGACACGGATAATTCGCTTGAGGACGCTGACGGAGTGGCAAAGTATTTCGACAAGCCGCTGAATTTCGAGCTGGGATTCACGAGCAAGCCGGAGAAGTTCATACTTTCGTTGTCGCTGAATTTGCTTGAGGCGATTAAGAAGGAATATGCGCCTTCGGAAAACCGGGTAGCTGTTACGGGTTCATACCTGAAGCTCGCGGGAACGAAAAGCCCATTGGCAGCACTAGGCGGCTACATGACGCTCTCGGCCATGAAGATGCACGACGAGGGCAACGCATTGTGGAAGGAAATCGTTAGGCAGGTTCGTGTACGCTTCGGGATAAGCGAGGAGGAGTTTTCTAATTTCTTCACTGGTCCTCTTTCCGTAACGGTGAACGACAACGTAACCTACGAGGGCATCAAGATACCTGCAATCTACATTTCGCAGACGGGAATGAATGGAGCAGCTGAGAAGGTATTTGCCAAACTTCAGCAGTCTCCTCATTTCAAGAAGGCGAAGGACGGAGTATTGCAGCTTGATTCGTCAATAAGCCCAGTACCATGCTTCATTGAGGACGATGGCGAGACGCTTGGGATAAACTTTGCGGAAATCCAGAACCTCAAGTCCACCCCGACATTGAAGCCAGCGTTATCCGACCTTATGAACGAGAAGGGAATATCGGCGTTGTGGATAGATTTCGCGGGAATACGGGACTGGATTATGGACGCGGAGAACGGAGTGTTTGCGATGGTTCTTCCGATGGCGAAGATGTTTGGCTTCGGGGAGATCGTTGAGGCCGCGAACGACATATTGACGGCGGAATTTTCTGTGCCATCAATCTCGCTGCGTGCTGAAGACTCTGAGACGTTCCGCTTTGAGTTTGCGAACGCAGGGATCAACGCGAAGAACGGACTTTTAGCTAGGATCGTGAAGGTCTACCAGAAGTTCGCTAAGTAGACAATACAGCAACATAGAAGACCCTGCCTCCCTCGCGTAAGGGGAGGGGTCGTGAGAAGTTTAACAGCCCTCAGGCTCTCTAAAATGGGGGTCTGAGGGTTATTTTTTTGCGAAAGGGGCACCAGTATAACATCGAAATGGGCAGACAAGACATAAAAAGTTACTTCAACACAGAAATAGAATCGTCATCACTGGAGGCATCAGGAGAATCACGTCTCTCTGAAAATGCGACATGGCTTCTGGAACAGCGGTATTTCGTCCAGAGATACGACGCTGAAACCAAGTCACTCAGGAAAGAGCGGGACTTCGAGGAGTTTGCGCGCAGAGTGTCGCGTACAGTTGCAAGCGCGGAAGTGAATTACAGCGATGATGCGGAATGGATCAGGACGGTCGAGAAGAATATTGCTGACGATATTCTCAACCGCCGTTTTCTCTTCAACTCACCGTGCCTCTTCAGTTCAGCGGCAGGTCTCACAGTAATTCCTGAGATGTCGGCCATAATCTACAAAGACCCCGACGATATGGCTCTTGAGGATTACAGGAAGCTCTACGAATCCCGCACGAAGAACCAGCAGTTATTCGCGTGCTTCGTTATAAGCGTACCTGACAGCATTGAGGGTATATTCGAGAGTGTCAAGAACGCGAGCATAATCAGCAAGTTCGGCGGCGGTGTCGGCGGAAACTTCGGGCATCTCCGCGAACACAGCTCCGAGATCGCAGGCGGAACGGGCGGAAAGGCATCAGGTCCTGTGTCATTCATGGAGACATGGAACACGATGGGCGCGGTTGTCGTTCAGGGCGGAAAACGTCGCGCGGCATTGATGGGAATGTTATTCGACGACCACCCCGACATCTACGACTTCATAGACTGCAAGACTGAGGACGGGAAGCTCTCGTACTTCAACATTTCTGTAGCCATATCCGACCAGCTTATCAAAGCGGCAAGCAATGACGATGATTTTGATCTTCATTCGAGAGTTGACGGCAAGGTTGTCAGGACAGTCAAAGCCAAAGACCTCATGAATCACATCTGTGAATCAGCGTGGAAGCGCGGAGACCCGGGCGTATTCTTCATTGACCGGGCACGTCAGGACAACATTCTCAAGGCTGGCGGCTCAGAGTGGGACATTGAGGCTACAAACCCGTGCGGTGAACAGCCATTGCCGAACTTCACGAGCTGTAATCTCGGCTCAATAAACGTTGAGAAATTCGTGAACGATGACCATAAATTCGACTGGGAGAAATTCAGCGCACAGGTATTCCGTTCAATCTACTATCTTGACTTGGTGATTGACGCTTGCTCGTACCCACTTGAGAAGATCGGTATACGAACGAAGTCAATACGCCCCGTAGGATTGGGAATAATGGGTCTTGCCGACGCCTCGATAATGCGCGGTATAACCTACGGCTCGGACAAGTTCAACGCGTTCTGCAAGAAGCTGGGCGGAACAATGGCTCGTTCAGCGTTGAGTGCGACGATACAGATAGTTACTGACGCAGGAAAGACACCGTTCCCAGAACATGGCCTGGTACGTGAACTTTTCGGCGGCATAAAGGTACCCGAAACTAACGGCGATTATCGTGCTTTGCTCCGTGAAATGAAGGCCGAAGGGAAAATCCCTGCAACCCTCGTGAATACTCTCGAAGAATTTGATTTTGAGGACGCGAAATTCATACTCTCAAATCTCTTCAGAGGTAACATGCGTAACAGCCGTAGACTTTCAATCGCTCCGACTGGTTCAATCTCAATGCTTCTCGACGCAAGCTCAGGTATAGAGCCTAACTTTGCGTGGTCATGGAACAGGCATATCATGAAGACTGACGGCTCAGGTTTCGAGGACAGGGAGTTCTGGCACAAGCTGCTTACACCGGAGCTTCGTGCTGAGTATCGTTCAACGGGCGGGCATATCTCTGACCCTTCATACGTTACGGCCTACGACATAACGACGCAGCAGCATGTGAACGTAACCGGGATATTCGCGCATTTTGTTGACAGCGGTATCAGCAAGACCGTAAACCTTCCGAACAGTGCGACGGTTGATGATGTGAGGCGTGTATATCAGGAGTGCTACGAGATGGGCTGCAAGGGAATAACGATATACAGGGATGGTTCCCGTTCGTTCCAGCCGATTGAGGTCAAGAAGGAAGAGGAAGTGAAGAAGCCCGACCCTGAACCCGAAGAAAAGCCTCGCCGTGTGAAAGAGCGTCCTTCACCCGTAGTTTTCGGGAAGACAATCAAGGACACAACCCCATGGGGAAGCATATACATAACGCTGAACCTGGACGGCAAAGACCCATTCGAGATATTCATCAACGTTGGAAAGTCAGGCTCCGAACTCAAGGCCATGACTGAGGCACTTTCCCGCGTAATCTCAATAGGCTTGCGCTCAGGCTGCGTACTCGAAGACTTCATCGACACGCTGAGGGGCCTCTCCGGCAAAGAGTACTGGATGCTCGACAGCGATGATGACCATGTTGCGAGGTCAATCCCTGATGCTATTGCGCTGCTTCTCAACAGGCTGATAAACCGCAAGACAGTTGAGGCAAAGAGGCTCGACAAGTCGCTGATATGCCCTGACTGCGGTGCACCTCTGGAAATGATTTCGGGCTGTGAATACTGCTTCAGCTGCGGATATTCGCCCTGCAAATAGAAGATTTATTCCCCCTCACGGATTGGTGAAGGGGGATTTTTTTTATGCCAAAAATTTCTTCACTTCTTCCGAATGAGCCAATTCGATTGCAGTCTTCCCGTCAATATTTTTCACTGACTTGTCAGCTCCGAAACTCATCAGGATTTTCACGTTCTCAGGAAGATTTCTCTCGGCCGCATACATAAGGGCTGTCTTGCCTTCCCTGTCTATATCGTTGACATTAGCACCAGAGTTTAGAAGGGCAGCTAATACTTCGGGGTTGTCATCGAAAGCCGCACTCATAAGCGACGTATGCCCCATAATGTCCGAAGCGTTCACGTCAGCACCAGATGCAACGAGCATAGCTACATATTCCTGCTTCGAGGCCCTGTGAAGTGCTGTGAGGCCGTCAATGTTCCTTGCCCTTACGTCAGCACCGTTCTCGATGAGCATTCTCAGAGACTCAGCGTTGGGGTTGAACATGGCCGACATCATGAGGGGAGTGTTGCCCTTGTCGTTCTTAGCGTTGACTTTCGCGCCTGACTTTAGGAGTACGTTGATGATCGTGGCTTCAGGGTTCAGCATTGCCGCGTTAATGAGCGGTGTGTTTCCGTCGTTGTCTCTTGCTTCAATGTCAGATCCAGCGTCAATGAGGTAGCTCACGATTTCGATTGACGGGCTTCTTGATGAGGCGAGTATGAGGGGAGTACGTCCGTCTTTGTCGCGTGATTTGAGGCTTGCTCCGGCCCTGACGAGTTCCTGTATAAGCTCGAACGAGGCATCGCGTTTCTTCACGGCTGACTGTAATTCAGCGTCTGGTGTCTTGTGGAGGAATGACATTGCCGATGCTGCTATGAGCAGTGCTATTGTCATGGATATTACTGACTGGGGGGCTTTCTGCCAGATTAGTATGATGAGTGCCACTAGCAGAAGAATAGTTGCGTACCTGAATACTTTTCGCATTGCTTGGTGTTCCCTTTCTGTGTCATTTCGCGGCGTGAAGAAGGATGCGCCTTATCCCGCTGTTCCTGGCGTAATTGATGGCTGACCTGTTCATGTTGTCCCTGACTGCCGGGTCAGCACCTGCCTCCAGGAGAGCCTTGACGATTGCAGGCCTTGCGTTGTCCTCGCCGTATTCCTTGAGAATTTCGGAGTCTATATTCCCGGATGCCAGCATCAAGGCTGTTGCGCCGTCATTCGTGGCAGCGTTGACATCAGCCCCGGCCTCTATGAGGATTTTTGCGGACTCTACTGGTGATGACCCCTCCATGCCCACAACGCCCTGAAGATTCCCGGCGGCGTACATGAGGGCTGTCCTGCCCATGCTGTCCCTGGCGTTTACGTTCGCGCCTGACCTCACGAGAAGCTCTATCATTGCGCGGTTCATGTCCTCTTCCTCAGCGATTACTGCCGCCCACATCAGAGCAGTACTTCCGTCGAGGCTTCTTGCGTTCACGTCCGCTCCTGCCTTGATGAGAGCCTTCACGGTGTCAGGGTCGGAGAACTCGCCGGAAGCGTGCATGAGAGCGGTGTCTCCCAAGTCGTTGCGTGCGTTCACGTCAGCCCCGGCCTCTATCAGGATGAGGGTATCTTCATATTCGCTGGTTACGGAAAGCATGAGTGCTGTTTGTCCAAGCCCACCATATCTTGCGTTCACATCAGCTCCCGCCTTGACCAGAAGCCTGACGACCTCGGACGTGTTCTCGCAGATTGCCGCTGCAAGGGGGCTGTCATCGTCCCTGTCGTTCACATTTGCTCCGGCCTCAATCAGGGCGCTTATGATTTCGGGGTTCCGGCCATATGAGATGGCAAGTGTCAGAACGCTCAGGCCATCCTCATTTCTTGCGTTCACGTCAGCCCCTGCCTTGAGCAATTTCTGGATGCGTCCTGCTGTTACGTTTCTCTGTGTTACAGCTTTGAGCAGAAGTTTGTCCTGCGCATTCCCGTAAACCGCTGATGCGGCCGCCAGCAGAAACGCAAGGGCAGCGTATACTTTCTTCATGTCTGCACCGCCTTGTTCTTGAGCGTAAAAATGGCGGGAGACCTTGAACAAATCCCCCGCCCGAATATTTCCCGGGACTAGCCCTGATGATGTGCAAGCATAACTGCGCCGGCGATTGAGAGGAGTTTTGCTCTCGGTGAATCTGCGCGGCTCGTGAGGACTACGGGTGCTGCTGCTCCGATGATGAGGCCTGCTGTCTCGCTTCCCTTTGCGAAGAAGCTGATGGACTTCGCAAGAGCATTGCCGACCTCAATCTGCGGGACGAAGAGAACGTCTGCGTGTCCAGCTACGGGCGACTTGATGTGCTTGATTCTTGCTGCTTCCTCGTCGATTGCGTTGTCGAGGGCAAGAGGTCCGTCAACGATGCAGTTCTTGATCTGTCCGCGTGCATTCATCTGGACGAGTGCTGTTGCGTCGAGAGTGCAGGGCATGTCGGGGTTGACCATTTCGACGGCGGCAAGGCAGGCAACTTTCGGGCACTCAACGCCGAGTGAACGCGCGAAGTTGGCAGTGTTCTGAACGATGTCAGCCTTCATCTTGAGGTCAGGGTACATGTTGAAAGCACCGTCAGCAATGAAGATAACGCGGTCATATCCGGGGATTGAGTGGAAGTAGCAGTGAGAGATAGCCCTTTTCCCGACGCGGAGACCGACTTCCTTGTTGAGCATTCCGCGAAGGAAGTTGTCGGTGTGAAGCTGACCCTTCATGTAGATGTCGGCGCGCTTCGATGATACTTCGGTAACGGCGACGATTCCGCAGGCTGCCTCGTTGTTCTCGGGGATGATGTGGTAGTTTGACTCACTTGCTCCGGCTTCGGCGATGCAGGCTTTGACTTTCTCCGGGTTTCCGACGAGCGTGGCTTCAACGAGACCGCACTTTCTTGCTTCCTCGATAGCTGAGATGAGTCCAGCATCTTCTGCCATAGCTACGGAAATGCGCTTGCGTCCCTTCTCTGCACAAAGCTTGGTTGCTTCTTCGATTAACTGCGACAATGAGCGAATCTGTTCCATGAAAATTTTTCCTCCTGTTGAAATTTTATTTTGACTTCAGAGCGTTATTGCCCTGAAGGTGTTACACTTATTCCAGCCACTTCTCCATATACTTCCTGTAAAGCTCAAAGAGTCTGCGTGTGATTGGTCCCATCTTCCCGTCAGCAATCGTAATCCCTCCGATTCTCACGACCGGGACGATCAGCTTCATGCTCCCCGTGATGAACGCTTCAGACGCTCCGGTTAGTTCCGACCAAAGAGGGCATCTTTCCTCGACAGTATAACCTTCCTGCTTTGCCAGTTCAATCGCTGCTGACCTAGTTGTCCCTTTGAGTACACGCGTTAAAGGAGCTGTGATGATTTTGCCGTCAACGATGAGGAAGAAGTTGCTATGCCCGCACTCTGTGATTTCACCGTGAGGGCAGTAGAGAATGTCATAGGCATCGCGGGGCATCTTGTAGGTTGCGCGGTAATCGACGCTCTTTACTTCGGGGTTGTCGCGTCCGAATGAGACAGGCTCAAGGACAACGCCTTTCTCGCGGGCTTCCTCAGTGATGAGTCCAACGTCGTCGAATATCACGAAGAATCTCGGCTCAGGGAAGCAGCCTTTCTCCTCGTCGAAATAATCCCCGCCTGTGAGGAACGTTCGTATTCTGACATCATGGCCGACCTTTGCGATTCCTTCACGGACGATGTTCTTCATGTACTCAATGTCGGGGAGGTTAGCGATCTCGGAACTCTTTGCGCTTGCAATGAACCTCTCCATATGCGGGGTGAGCATCAATGACTTTCCGCCGAATGATGCAAACGCCTCGAAAACTCCGACGCCTCTCTGTATGATCAAGTCTGAAAGAGGAAGAACAGCCTCCTCCGGCCTCACGAATTTACCGTCAATAAAGCATAATTGAATCACTGTAACTGATACCAACTTTCTCTAGTAATTTTCCCGTCACTATCCGGAATATCATACGGCCTATCGAACGGGTCAACCTCAATTCTCTGCCCGAAAGCCGCCGTCCTGCTCGGAAACGCCTTCAGCATTATGCTTAATCCGAAGGAGTCATTTCCGTTCCCTGTCCTGTCGTTCTTGTAGTGGAAGTCCCAGATCATGCAGTCCGTGTCCCACTGAACGCTGTAGAATGTCTCGTCAACCATCGACTCGAAAAGGTCGTAGCTTCCCCTGAAAGCAAGATATACCTCACGTCCGACGGGGAATCTTACGCGCTGATGAACCCTCCGCCTGTTGCTGTATTTGTCCCAGTACATAGGGCTGCTTCCCCAAGAATACTGACGTTCGTAGCCTGTTCCTAACTCGAACACACCTATTTTATAACGTGCGCCGAGAAAACTCCTCAGCATTTCCTGGTCAGTTCCGTCATACATTAAGAGAACGCCCTCAGTGTTTGCGAAAAGCTCAACGTCTCCCGCTCTCTTTTCCGCGTAATTCCTGATTCCTATGCCGTAGCTGGTCTCGAAGCCTTCCTGCGGCCTCATATAGAGAGTTTCCTTGTAGCTTCCGATTGTTGCGAAGATTCTTGACCATGAATATTGTGAATTTCTGAACCACGGTGCCCAGACGATCAACTCGGGCTGACGATCTAACCTTCCCTTGTACTCGTAATAGCTGTCCTTTTTGTCGGAGATGTATTCGTTGCTTGTCCAGTTGAGATGCGCTGCCCAGCCGTTATGGTCGTACATGAGGGTAGCATAAGGCCGCCAAATCTTCTCGTCCCAAACGTCGTCCCAAGAATACTCAACCCCAACCCTTATCGCAAAATCGCGGTTAAGCTCCTGTTCAACCTCAAGCATGTACTCAAGCCCTGAGCTTCCCGAATACGACAGCCCCAAAGAGACAGAGCCAGTTTCCCAGCCCAGAGTGCCAGTGAGACCGCCGCGTGAGCCATGAATTTCGCTCTTGTTGAAGAACGGCATCATCGTGTAGCCGAGCTTTCTGCGTTTCAACTGTACGACGTAATCGAGAGGGGAAGTGAAGAGGTACGTATTCCCCAAATATACGCGGGGTTTCTTTGCGACGACCCTTCTGTTAGGAATGAAGGTTATGATTTTCGACTCCAGCCTGTAATGCGGATGATCCAGCGCGCAAGTTGTCATTGCTACGTTCCGCCACTGAAGCATGTAGTCTTGCGGTGAACCTTTGACGAGACCGCGTTCCTCTGCAAGCTCCCAAGGGATAACGTTGATCTCACCGCCGTAGATGTACATTACTTCGCCTTTTTCGCCGACTGAGAGGTGAGTTGCCGGGCCTGAGAGTATACCTTCGCCGCTTTCGAGGTCGTAATCTACCTGATCTCCGTTGAGAGTTCTTCCGCCGTTCTTCATGACTATTTTCTCGCCGGGAAGAGGCATAGCTTTGACTTTCTGGCTGTCAGCATCGTACTCTATGCGCTCGGCCATGATTGTCGTACCGTTGTATTGCAAGACAGCGTTACCTTCAGCGAGGGCATGGCCAGTTTCGTCATTGAATGATACTCGGTCAGCATTGAGAATTACTTGGTCTGGTACGATCGCGGGAGCTGCCTCATCACCCACAGCTTCGCGGGTGTAGTAATCCTCAAAATCTGCCGAATAAGCTGAAGCTGCCAACAGAAGTACGAATATTAACGTGCAAAAGATTATTTTCCTGGTTTTCGCCATTTGATTACGCCTCCATGCTGTAATAATATCACGTGGGAGTTATCTGTGCTTGCGATTGGTGTAGAGAGATAAAACTCGTCATCATGAATCGTGAGGCCGTGCGGGAAAATGAACGTGTTATTTTCGTCCTGCCATGTTAAATTCGGGCTTTCGAGCAGCCAAGTTCGGTTGTTCTCCTGAAGCGAGCCAGTGAGTTCGGAGATGCTTGCGGTCTTTTCGTCGTTTGAGTATATTCCAGACTTTCCGAAAAATGACCATTGGCCTTTGTCGCCGCTGATGGTGCGTTTGATGTCGGCGGAACGGAAGTTGACGGCTTTGTCGCGCTGTTCGAGGTAAGGGAGTTTGACCTGCCATAGGTCGCCGGAAATTTCGCGGGAGAAGCGTATATTCTCCATGACGATTCCGGGCATGTTGAGGAGGCTTTCACGGAGGAGGTCAACATCGAGGTTCATATCGCTGACTGCATATTGAACGAGCTTGAAAATGCCAAGAATAAGGAGAGCCAGTAATAATTTTTTGAGGGTGAAGAACTTTTTCATTTTGGATTATTTCTTGTAGACATTACCGCGTCCTGTCAGGGACTTTATATCCATATGTTCTGGTTTGTTCTCCAAGTCTTTTATTGCCTGTGTCAGCCTTTCCCTGTCTGGATTGGGAATGTGTGCAAGTTTGCGCATTACAGGCTTGCCCGTTATTACTGTCCACATTCCTGCAACCCCGCAAGAAGTTCATCAACAGTCAGATATTCTCCGTTTGCAAAATCTCTTTCGCTTTCCTCTATCTGCGATATTTCGTCTTCGGTCAGCGGAGCGTCTGCCCAACTGTCATCGTCATCATCTTCACGCGACCACATGAGATAGTTTGCGTAGTCTGCGAGCTTTTCGAGTTCCTGTCCTGTCAATAAAGGCAACCTCATATCAAGAACGATATTGCCAGTTGTTATAGGTCTTTCTGCCGTTGCAGTACTCATTATATTATTCCTCCTTGTGAAATTTTTACTTCATACATTGCGTGAGTTTCTTACTCCCTCCATAAGCTCATCAATCGTCAGATATTCCCCGTTTTCATAGTCCCTTTCGCTCTCCTCAATCTGTGCTTCTTCTTCCGGCGTAAGAGGAGCATCTGCCCAATTATCTTTGCTTTTCCTGAACTCCTCTAACGTCATATAGTTTCCGTTCTTGGCATTCTCGCGCCCCTGCCTGAGTCCTTCTTCTTCCTCTGTCAAAGGAGCATCTGCCCAATCATCATTTTCTGCCATCATGTTATCTTCCCCCTTAATTATATCCTCAGCCACTCAGATTCTCACCACACAACCCGCCACGATGACCCTTCCCTCGTAACCCCCAGCGTCCTCGATGAAACCGACCTGAATACGAGCGTCTTCCGTGTCGTTATGACCTTCGCCCTTTCTTCGCCTACCCAGTCTATCCTATAATCCCCGCCCTTAATGCCATTACGGATATCCGATGCCTTTCCAGCTTCCTTCGTGAAATTCTCGCGAGATATAACCTTCCTTGAGCCGTCAGACAACATGTCATACATCTCACCGTATGACCCTTCAGCCCAAAGGTTCAGGAATCTCCGAAGAACTGTCTCACGGCTTGAGTATGCGTTATCGCTGTTCGCCTGACGTTGTGGGGCAGACTGCGCTAACTTTGGCGACGAATCCCGAGATGTCTCATTACCTCGTTCCTTCACGGATTTCACGAAGTCGGCCATGTCGCTAGACTCCTGCTTAAATATCGGCTTTATCGGTCTCGGAGGAATCGGCGGCGGCGATGGCGGCGTGGGCTTCTTCACGGGTATTGGAACGGGCTTCTTCGGCTGACGTTTGGGGACATTCACGACAACGACATCGGGCTTCTTTGGTTCAGCAGGCGGAGGCGTCTCAGGCGGTGCGAACGAGAATATACGCTCACCCCGTCCCATTCCTCGAAGTCCTATGACGTAATCCTTGTTGGACTGCTTCGGGAAGAACACGAGTCCCTGAACGATTCCCGCTGATGGATTGTCGAGTGCCGAGTCGTATTTCGTGGGCTTGATTCGTTCACCTGATGCCGCGAGAAGTGAGACGTTATCTTTGACCGGGTACAAGTTCACCGGCCTCGCTCCGAATGAGTAGACGCTCACGAGGAATGTCTCTGAAGTGTCAAGTTTAAGTTCCGACACGAAATTTTCCCTGAAGCGTTCCTGCTCAACTTCGCTCATTCCAGAACGAATAGCCTCAGCCTCAGCCCAAGTCCCGGCAATTTCCTCTGGATAATGTACGACCCATACGAAGCAGTCCTGCCCCCAATGCGCTGAAGTCCAGCGTTCGAGGATTTGTATGGTCTTTTCGGACGGCGTTAATTCCGCGCCGTATGACGGGGTAAAAAAAATACCCGCCGTAAAAATCGTGGCGAGTAGTAATATTCTTGAGCTAGTTGACGCTCTGTTCCGGCGGAAGTTCAAAGTCTCCTCCTGAATTTGAGTTCGCGGGTGTTCCATAGGTGTTGCGGTTGAAAACGTCCCCCTTGATTATCGTGTCACGGTCTGGATTGTAGCCCCCTGATGATGACTCTTCTCTCACTGGCGTTGTTGTTACGATGTTGTTCTCGGCGGTCTGGAGGCTTATCGGTATCGGGTAAGATGAGACTGTGCAGTCCCCTGAAGTCTGAAGGAAAGTTACCGAACCTTCAGGAATCTTTATCGAATTTCCGCGAATGAATACCCCGCTGACCAATCCCACAGGCCCAAGAAGCGCAGCCCCTGCAATACTCATTGCCCCCGCGCCGATTACAGCACCTTCACCGCGTCCGCCGACTGTCCGTGCCTCTTTAATGGCTTTCTGTGCTTCGTTGCCAACCCAAACCTGTGGCTTCTGAGGCCCTAAAGGTTTCAGACCGTTGAACGACAGCCTGACTTCGCCTGGTACTCCGAACATCCCCGGCCTTTTAACGGAACGGACTTCGGTAATCAACAATGACCCAGCCGGAGCAACGAGATTCTGATTCACGATGAGGTCGTGGGTAAGTTCAAGCCTCACGGAGTCTCCAGCCTTAGACTTTCCTGGACTGAGCTCGTCCATGAATCGGAATTTCATTATCGTGTTTGCCGGGACCGTTACGGGAACTGCTGTTACAGGATCCATAATCAGCGTGGCAAGCAAACTCTCTACCCTCATTACGATGGGGTTGCCTGCACGTGAAGCCCCAGTGAGATTTGACTCCAAGTCCTCGAGCCTTTTGACGGCAGGTTCGGAGGCGCGAATCTTCTTGTCAACAACCCATTCTGCGACACCGAGCTTGAACATCATCGAGGGCTGTTCGTCCGTTCCAGTGTCGAGGAAGTTAAGAATAGCGGCGTGCCTTTCAGCGATAGTACCCGGGAGGCTTCGTCCGAATAAATCTTCCTCAACCTTCGAGAGCCTTTCAATGAGTCCGCCCTTTGCGATATAGCCGTATATTATCTGCTCAATCTGCCCCATCATCTGGCGTGATGAGCCTGAATTGACTTCAGGGTCTGGGACTGCCTCCGATGCCATGCTGGGACTTGCCATAAACACGAAAAATAGCAGCGTTAAAATTCTTACAGCCTTCATCAATCAATCCTTCTTTCTTCTCATGTAATCCGATGCCGCCTTAATGAAGCCGTCAAAGAGCGGGTGCGGCCTGACTGGTCTCGACTTCAATTCTCCGTGAAACTGTCCGCCGACGTACCATACATGTTCGGGAAGTTCCACGATTTCGACTAACTCACGCTCAGTGCATACTCCGGCGATTTTGAGTCCTGCGTTCTCCAAGCGTTCACGGTAGGCATTGTTGAACTCGTAGCGATGCCTGTGTCGTTCTGATATGTGGAGAGTTCCGTAAGCCTGCGCCGACTTCGTTCCTTCGGTCAAATCGCAGGGATAAGCACCGAGCCTCATTGTTCCGCCTAAGTCGCGTAGGTTCTCCTGTTCTTCCATTAGATGAATTACGGGGTGGATTGTCGCGGGATTCATTTCCTTGCTGTGAGCCTCGTGCAACTTACAGACGTTCCTCGCAAACTCAACCACCATCATCTGCATACCAAGACAGATTCCGAAGAGCGGGACGTTATTCTCGCGGGCGTATTTCGCGGCAGCAATCATGCCCTCGACACCTCGCTCTCCAAAACCGCCGGGGATGAGTATTCCGTCAGCAAACTTCAGCGTTTCCGCAGGGTCAGAACTCTCCAAGTCCTCAGCCTCAACCGAGACGATATTCACCCTTACATTGTTGGCAATTCCGCCGTGATGTAAAGCCTCAACAACGCTCAAATATGCGTCCTTGTGCTGAACGTATTTTCCGACCAGCGCGATTTTGACTTCTTCGGGCGGATTCATGTACCTGTCAACAACTCTTGCCCAGTCGCTCAAATCAGGCTCACTCTCATGAGGGAGGCCAAGATATTTCAGGATGAGATCGTCCAGCCCTTCTCGGTGAAGGCTTATGGGTACGTTGTAGATTGTGGGTTCGTCGCGGACTTCAATAACGGCTTCAGGAGGAACATCGCAGAAAAGCGCGATTTTGTTCTTCATTCCCTGATCCATTGGGTGGCTTGTCCTGCAAACCAGCATGTTGGGGAGTATTCCTATTCGCCGTAATTCCTGAACACTGTGCTGCGTCGGCTTAGTCTTGAGTTCCTTCGCTGCCTCAAGGTACGGTATCAATGTAACATGACAGTAAACGACATTCTCACGCCCTGCGCGGACCGCCATTTGACGGATTGCCTCGAGGAATGGCTGACCCTCAATGTCCCCGACAGTTCCGCCGATTTCGACGATTAGGACATCAAGACCGTTGCCAGCACGGATTATCCGCTCCTGAATGTCATTAGTAATGTGGGGGATTACCTGGACTGTCCCGCCCAGATAATCGCCCCTGCGTTCTTTCTTGATTACGCTTGAATAGATTTTGCCGGTTGTGATGGAGTTCTTTTCGCCGAGTGTCTCGTCAATAAACCTTTCGTAATGGCCGAGATCCAAATCCGTTTCCGCTCCGTCGTCCGTAACAAAGACTTCGCCGTGCTGAAATGGATTCATTGTTCCTGCATCGACATTGAGATACGGGTCAATCTTGAGGATTGAGACCTTGAGACCGCGTTTCTTCAGCAATGCACCGATTGAACCTGCCGTTATTCCCTTGCCTAATGACGAGACTACTCCGCCTGTTATGAATACATATTTCGACATTTTACCTGCTCAGGTACTTAATCGGGTTTACGGGGCTTCCTCCGTTCCTGACCTCAAAGTGAAGGTGCGGGCCTGTTGAACGTCCTGTAGTCCCAATCTTCGCGATAAGCTGTCCTGATGATACGCTTGCTCCCTTTCCGAATAGTAATGTGCTGCAATGCGCGTAAAGCGTTGACTGCCCGTTGTTGTGCTCGATTACGATGACTTTCCCGTATCCTCCCATCCAGCCGGAATATGCTATCCTTCCCGAACCTGCCGCTTTAATGGGGTCATTCCTGTTAGCCTTGATGTCGATTCCAGTGTGGAAGTCCCTGCGCCTTGTAACCGGGTGAGTCCTCCAACCGAACGGGCTGTTAATGCGTCCCATTATAGGCCATCTGAATCCTGATGCCCTTACGGCGATTTCACCGCGCTGACGTTTCTCAGGCTTTGATGCTGTCTTTGCCGGAACTGTCTGGACTTTCTTTGCTGGTTCGGATTTCTTGACTTCGGCGACTTTTGCTGCAGGTTTGCTTTCACGGAGAGCTTCAGGTTTCGCGCCCGGAAGGAAGACTTCATCTCCTGCCTTTAACGAAGCTACATTAACTCCCTCATTGACAAGATAAACCTTGCTCTTGCTGACGCGGTAACGTTTTGCGACTTCCTCAACAGTTTCGCCGTCCTTGAGCGTGTAGAATATCCCTTCCTGATTCGGTATTCTCAGTTTTGCGCCGGGCTTCAAGGCTGAAGATGTCTTGAAGTTGTTGCTTCCCCTTATGGTATCAGTGTCGATGTTGAATTTGTTGGAGATTGACCACAGAGAGTCGCCTGGTGCTACGATGTACTCACGGGCTTTGACTGGCTCGAACTTCTCATTGTTTGCGGCAACGATCCACTTACGCCTTGTAACCTCGTCCAGAGTGTCCTCAGTCTTCTCAGGTGTAGACGGTATGAGAAGTATCTGGTTCTCCCGAATTTTCCCGTTATCCTTGAGGGCGTTTGCTCTGACGATGTCCTGAGCCGTGATATTCCCATAGGAGGCGGCGATTTCCGAAAGCGTCTCTCCGCTCTTCACGACATGTTCATGCCAACCTGGGCCTTCTTCGGATAGAATAGGCTCTTCGGCTTTTGCGGCCACTGAATGAGTACCTGCTTCTTCTGAGTCGTCCTCTTCCTCGTCCTCATCATCGTGAACCCTGAGAGTTTTTCCGTCATCAAGCGTGCTTAACGTTACATTCTCATAGTCCGATAAATAAGACGGGAAAGGCCCAAACTCCTCCATAATCTTGCTGTCTCTTTCTTGTGCGTAAAGCTCCGGGTTCTCAGGGCTGTCAAACTGCGAATCAATCTGCGTAACTTCAATGTCAAGAAGACTGCGCGAGTGAGTGAAGTTTTCATCGACACCCCCATGAGCCGGTTCAACGCCAAGACCAGAAGAAAAGCTGCTGAAATGCCCCGCCGAAAACATAAGGAATGAAGCCAGTCCAAATGTAAGGCAAACGACAATACCAAATCCCCAGCAGAAGCCAAGTGAAGCTCCCGCATGTTTCTTACCGCGTGCTTTAGTCCTGCCCACATGGTTAGGGTAAAGCTCACGCGGTCTTCCGCTATCTGATCTCAAAAACAATTCCTCCCGACTTGCCGCGCAATTACGTAATCTTACGACATAAAATTTGATACCTCTGAAAATGTGAAATCTTTTTGGCCGCTAAGTATTATAACATACATCAAGGTAGTAATAAATACTTATATGCGATGCCAAATTCACATGCTCCCGAACGGGGCTATTATAACACAGTGAAAACCAGTTATTCAGAGTAATTCACGTTTATCTTAAAGCGCAAAAAGCCTACATGATACGGTTGTCTGAACAAGCTGCCTATTGAACGCAGGAGGGTTTCTGCTCCGCCTTTGGATAGGATGTACGGCAGGGACAGGCTCTAGCCTTGTTGAAATAGAAAGCCCCCACTTCTGCAAGCGGGGGGTAGTTCATTTTCCGAATGTCAGAGTTTACTTTGTGTTCTTCGAAAACTTCAGCTTCACGGAATGTCTGACGCTCCCGAAAGGCTCAAGCTTCATCAGCCTTCCCTCTCTTCTTTCACGCTCGCGCCCCATTATGTAGCATGTTGAAGGCTCAAGCCCTAGAACGTAATCTCCGCTCTTCATGTTCTTCCACTGGGCAAGAATCGGAAGTGTATCCAGCGACCACGACACTTCCGCAGTGATTCCAACTTCAGGATTGACCAGTCTCACGAATGCCTCGCTCTCCATCTCGTTGAAGAATACCTGCTCTTCCTCGCCGTCAAGGGGCTTGCTGAAACTGCACTGTTCCGGAAGACCTTTCTCAGCGTATGGAGTTCTCGGTGTTACCTTTCGCTTTTCGGGGAACTCAAGATGAGCTGCCTCACTCAGAATTGGCCAGCCGAAATTCATGTGATAAAGCATCATGTACTCAGCCGGAGCTTCTGTGAGATTCGTGATTTCATCCTCAAGAAGAACCTCGCTACCGAACGTCGGGATCGTGTACTTCCTCTTCACACTGAAGCAGTAGCCACCCTGTACCGTCTCGCGAATTTCTCCGCCTACGATGATATTTTCACCATCAACATGGCCGCAGAGTCCCTTCGCACCGAGACCGTGAAATCTTCCGTGAAGCGGGTGGAATGTCCCGTCATTGTCGGTATTCTCAGGACCAGCCGAAAGTAGCCCGCATGTGAAGAGCATCCCGCCTGGGAAATATCGCCCGAACTCGCCGGGGATTGGCTGGAATCTTGCGGGTGAGTCGTAGCCGTTCTTGGTGGTGTAGCTGATGTTAACGCCCTTGTAGCGAAGATGCCCGATGTCGAGTGCGTTGTCGGGAAGAATGTCAAGCTCAAGCCCTCCGGCTGTCGTAACCTGATACATTGAGATTCCCCTTGCGTTGCCCTCGTCGAGAACTATCCTGCGAACGCCGTAAACCTGCTCATCGTTGCCTACATATGCGCGAAATTCCTTCTTCTCCATAATTGTATATTCCTCCTTATTTTTGCCGGAACAACAATATCTCACATGATGCTCCGGCATGAATTAGTTACCTTGATGCTTCCAGTTTCTTTGCGAGCCGCCTTACCGTTGATAATGACAGGCCGGAATATTCCGCGATTTCCTTCATTGCCAGTTTACCAGCCTCGATCATCTTCTCAGCCGTGAACTTCTGCTGTTCCTTCTTCGCTTTCTCTGAAGCTTCCTTCTTAGCGTTAGCCACAGAGACTTTTATGTACACTTCCGGGTGCTCATATAAGTACTCCTTCACGTACTCTTCCGAGTGCTCATGTAAGTACTTCTTCACGTATTCTTCAACAAACAAGCTCACTTCATTCACCTCCTCAGGCTCATCCTTGATATACTTGATTCGCTCTCTCAAGGCATCATAGTAATACTCGTCCTTTGAGTTCCTGCAAAGAAAATCATGCACCAATTTTCCTAGCGGGGTGTCAATATCATAGTGTTCGCAGTTCACGTACACTATGTGTGAGCCGTCACTAAAATCCCTTCCGCTCTCTTTAACCACACGGTCTATCGTGTAAAGCGGCAGACCTTCACCAAGTACATCATGTTCGGTTATGAAGATCACGTAGACTTCAGGCAGTTCCGCGAAATCCTGGCCAGGCTTTAGACTTGATACATCAATAATGCTTGCGTTATAGCGTGCGCGCTTAGGATTTCCGCCAGAATCAAGACGCTGAAATTCTATGTTGTACCTTCTGCCCTCACTGTCAATCGCAAATATATCAAGCCTCACAGAACGCCTCATGCCCTTGATGGTCTTCTGTATCTCTGATTTCTTGACGATAAGATCATCGCGTCCGAGTATTACCCTTATCACAAGCTCAACGCACTCATTATGACCCGCAAAACATGCCTCCATTAACTCATCATCCATGAGGCACATCTGCTGTATTATGTCATAATGCTTTATCTTTCTGACATCTTGCTTGTTCACGACAATGCCTTTTCCGCGAATCTGTCGAAAGCCGCTAACCCTTCAGCCGTCCTCTTGTACACTCCGCTGTCCGTCAGTACCTGTGTGAATACATGGCCGACCTCATCACGGAGCATATTCCTGACTTCTTTCTCGCCTTTGAGACCGTCATACTTCTTCCTAAGACCCTCGTACCACGTCTCATGAGCTTCAAGTTCTTCCGGAAGCCTCTCCTTTCCCTCAAGCCACGACGCGCATATCCTCTCTAACGCCGTCTTAAGCCTCGCAGGAAGCACAGCAAGACCCATGACCTCAATAAGCCCTATGTTCTCCTTCTTGATGTGATGGACTTCAGCATGTGGATGGAATATTCCCAACGGATGCTCCTCGCTGGTTCTGTTGTTGCGAAGTACAAGGTCAAGCTCGTAGTCTTCACCGTTACGTCTTGCAATTGGTGTGATTGTGTTATGAGGCTCACCGTCAGAATACGCGAGTATTCCCACAGACTCATCAGTCCATTCGCGCCACGCTGACAAAACTCGGTCAGCAAGATTCACGAGTGCTTCAGGATTCCGTGAACGTAACCTTATCGCCGACATTGGCCATTTCACACGCCCTGCTTTGATTTCGGGGCTGCTGGTCGCGTATTCCTTCTCGACTGGAGCAACGGCCATAGCGAAAGTGTAGCGTCCTCCCTGATAGTGGTCGTGTGAAAGTATCGAGCCTCCTACGATTGGCAAATCCGCGTTTGAGCCGACGAAGTAGTGCGGGAACATCTCAACGAACGCGAAGAGGTTTCCGAAAGTCTCACGCGATATTAGCATTGGGACGTGATTCTCGTCGAGGACTATGCAGTGCTCGTTGTAGTAGCTGTAGGGCGAGTATTGGAAGTACCAGCGTTTTCCCTGCAACGTGAGAGGGATCAGTCTGATGTTCTGGCGCGCGGGGTGTCCATGATGGCCGTAGAAGCCTTCGTTTTCGCGGCAAAGCAAGCATTTCGGGTAGCCTGTTGATTTTATGGTCTTGGCTTTGGCGATGTCGCGGGGGTCTTTTTCGGGCTTTGACATGTTTATGGTGATGTCGAGTTCGCCGAAGTCGGTTGAAGTTTTCCAGCAGATGTTCTTTGCGGTTCGCTCGGAGCGTATGTAGTTTGACGAAACTCCCAATCCGTAGAAATAATCCGTCGCTTTTACGGGGGACTCTGCCTTCAGTGCCTCGAACTCCGCGATTACGTCTGACGGTCTCGGCGTCAGCGCGCCCATCAGTTCAGTGTCAAGAAGATCGCGTTCCGTCTCTGTGTTCTCGATGATGCTATTTTCGGCAGCCCAGTCGAGAATTTTTGCGAGGATTGAATCGGGTGAGGCTGTGAAAGTTTCGTTGATGTCCTCATTCTCGAATGAGTGAATCCCTAGAATGCCGATGAGTGAATTTGCCGCCCATACTGAGTCTTCGGGGGTTATGAGCTTGTGATATAGCGCAAAGTTTATGAGCCTGTTGATTTCGTGGTTTACCATGCGGAATATTGCCTCCTTTAGTGAAATATTTACGGGAATTTATGAGGCTATTTTACTATAAACCGCAAGAAGACTCCCACTTCTTTAAATGTGGTATAATTTCTTCCGTTGAATAATAGGAATAAATGAAATTCCGACAACAAAATGTAGTTTAAAATAAAACGTGGTACCTACGGTGCGTAGGGAACCTGGACGAAATGTCCTAAACGCCTTTGGAGAGGACGTGAGACGGAGACAGAAATGTTGCAACGCTGACCTCATTGAATTAGGAAGCCGTCAATTCCGCAAGGGACGGTAGTTCACCGCATCTATTCCCCTTTCGAGAGCAAATATTTCATCGAGTTTCATCGGCTTACCAAAGTAATACCCCTGAGCTTTGTCGAAGCCTATAGATTTCAGATATTCAAGCTGTTCCTCCGTCTCAACACCTTCAGCAAGAGCCTGCATTCCCATCAATCTTGCCATCTCAAGATTCGAGCTTATGATGTACTTTGCTTTCTCGGATTTGTTGATGTCGAAGCCGTGAAGAAATTTCATGTCGAACTTTATCGTGTCGAAGTTGTAATACTTCAGGACGTTCAGCGACGAATACCCTGACCCGAAATCGTCCATCCATACCTCATATCCCATTGCACGGAACTTCTCAATCCCAAGATTCAGGACGGTCATATCTTCCTCATTGACGCTCTCGGTAATCTCGATCCTCATCATTCGGCGCGGGATATTGCATTCTGTAACAGCGGTCTCAATCTCGCGGATAATGTCGTAAAGTTCAAAGTCAAGCCTCGACAAGTTCACCGACACAGGAAGAATCGGCAGCCCTGACTCGCATCTCGTCCTGTAATCCCTGCATACTATCTTAATCGCGTAAATGTCGAGCTTGTGAATCTCCCTGTACTGTTCGAGCGTCGGGATAAATTCAGCGGGCGAGATTATTCCTGTTTCGGGGTCATTCCATCGGGCTAAGGCTTCGGCCTCGCAGATCCTTCCCGTCGACAGCCTCACTATGGGCTGATAAAGGACGCCGATATATTCGCGTGAGATTGCAGTGTCGAGGGTGTCAAGAATGTATTGCTGTAACGCTAATTCCCTGCTCATTCCGTCGTGGAACATGCACGAGCTTACGGAGTGATTCTTTCGGATTGAGTCGCAGGCAAGCTTTGCACGGTCGCAAGAGGAGCGTATGTCGTCATTCTCGGAGGGGAAATATATTCCGGCTCTTAGTCTCAGCGTAACATTCTCGTGTAGTGAGTATAAATATTCCTGAACCGTGTCAATATTCATTTCGACGGTGGCCCAGTTTGTTAGGACAACGAAATTGTCATCGGAGAATCTTGCGAGGAGGTTCACGCTGTCCTGTGAGAAAGTGCTGCCCAGAATAAGAGCAATCTCCTTCAGAATGTCATCGCCCCGCTCAAATCCGAAGCGTTTGTTGAACATCTTGAAGTTATCGAGGTTGAACCACACAACGGCGAGTCCTCCTGCGGTGATATTTCTTGCGCGTTCGTGGAAGCCCTCGCGTGTGAGGAGACCTGTCAGTCTGTCATTATTCGGGCAGTGCATGAAGTGTGTATATCAATCCAGAAACTCGAAAAGGTTCAGGCCGACTTCCTCATTGAATTTTCGTTCTACAGTGCCTTCGCTGACTTCAACAATCATCTCGCATGTTGCGCTTACTCTTGCGGTGTTTAGATGCCCACCGAAGACATGGCCTTCTTTGTCGCCCGCGCTCATGTGAATGTGTGAGTAAAACTCGC
Organism: uncultured Fretibacterium sp.; assembly: GCA_937915755.1. Classification (GTDB taxonomy): domain Bacteria; phylum Synergistota; class Synergistia; order Synergistales; family Aminobacteriaceae; genus JAFUXM01. Next base: position 53,352 of record CALGGR010000313.1, read on the forward strand.
CGTCCTTTGTGGTTATTGTTCCCCATAGGCTGACTATTTCGGCAGGGAAGGTGAAGTGATTGCTGTGATATTTCTTCTCGTCAACGTCAAAGAGTCCCACGTTGAAATCATCGACAGCACCGAGTGCTTTGACTTCAGCGAGAGTGATTTTTTCTTTCTCGCAGAAATTTTTGAGGCTTGAGATTATTTCTTCGCCTCTGTCGATACGAACGAAGTACTTGTTTCCGAATCGTCTGAACTGCATTGATATTCTCCTTAATTGATTTAGAACGTCAGAATTAGCATGTAAACTTTCTGGTCAGCAGCGCTATAGAGATGAATGTTATCTGTATTTGTATCCAAACTGCCATCTTTTTTAAGCCTTTTAGTAGCTCCCTGAAGCTTAAGAGATTTTGCTCTGCCAGCGAGCTTTTCTCTCAGCCTCATATCATTCCCGACATCATACCCAACAAACCATTCATTCCCTTCTGTAGCAAGAAGATATTCTCCGGGCTTCGTAGAATTGTCCTTTGTAAGTGTTATCTTATTGCTGCTTCCGAGATATTTCACAAATTCTTTCTGCCCTCCATGGTCTTTAGCAAAGACTCCCAAATGATACGATGAGTTGCCTACTTTCACCAGATAATCATTACGTTTTTCTCCGCTGTTATATTGTGGTTCTACTCTTTCATAATTATCTGTATACCAGCTTATTACAGCCTTCTTGAGTACCGTCAAATCACTTATTATCCTCGTAGCTTTTGCTGAACTCACAGCCTCCGTACTGCTCAACATCATCATGCCCGCGAGAATACCAATCACAACGATTACAATCAACAGCTCCACAAGCGTGAAGCCCTTTCTCCATTCCTTCATCATGAATTCCTCCTGTTGTGTGTTAGAGCTATTCTATCGCACCTTTAGCTATCAGGCCACTACATCGCTGTTTTATTCTGCCCTTGACATTTCCCCTTTAATTGTCCAAGTCGAGAACGAACATACAGACATATCTCCCGCCGGAATAATTCTTGTCTGTAACAACACTGCTATCGCTATTAACAACATCACCCTTAAGACCGTACAGGCCTATAGTCTTTGCCCTACCTGCAAATTTACCCTGAAGCTGCGTATCGGTGCCAGTATCATAGCATATGTACCACTCATTATCACAATCTATAAGCACGTAATCTCCTGCTTCTATAGTATTTCCATTTTCTTTGGTCTTCAGCTTTATGGGATTGTTGTTGCTGAAATATTGTGTTATCTCCCCGCTGTTATCTTTGAGCGATTGTGCTAAATTCCCATTCGCAATTTTATCGAAATACCATGAATTTACGGCTTTAGTTATCTGATTGAAATTGTTGATGACGTTTTGTGCCCTGGCCGAAACTTCCGCCTCAGTGCTTGAGAACATCATCATTGCCGCCAGAATACTAATCACTACCATCACTATCAGCAGTTCAACAAGCGTGAAACCTTTTCTCATTTAAGCTCCTCCTAACGCACTTGCAGCCACACAGCCACTTCCCTGCTCTTAGCCTCGTCTCCACTGTAGTTTGTGGGAACAGGGTGAGCGTCCGCAGTTCCGAGCAACAAACCCCCTGCAACTTTCATTCTGCCCCTGATTTTCTCTCTCACTGCTTCCTCACCAGTCTTAAAGTGATAACCCACATACCATTTATTCCTGTCTGTAGTTTTGCTGCCATTTTCGTGAATAGTCGTTCCATAATCACAAACACCGTAACAGCCCTCAGACAAGTCTGTCCTCTGTCTGGTTACTTTTTGATTGTTTGCATCTGTGAATGTTTCGTCTTTTGTTGAGTTGAATTTTATGCCAGACGCATCAAGACGCTTGAGATATTTCCTCAGATCGAGGCCATCTTTATCTATTTGGTGTTCCTGAATGGGCTTTGTGTTATTGCCTATTTTCACGCGCCCATCTGACTGAACTTTATCCCTGTTATCAACATACCACTCCCACAAGGCTTTCTTCATCGTGTGGAGATTCATGATAATCTTCGTGGCCTTCGCGCTGGTAACATACTCATCAACTCCAAGCGTCCCAAGTGCCGCAAGAATCGCAATCACCGCCATCACAATCAATGCCTCAATCAGCGTGAACCCTCTGCGTATTTTCATGTTCGTATCCTCCTCTCCTCCCGCTATTATATCCCCAAATACGTAAAAGCCGGGCATAATCTCTTACACCCGGCCATGATTATTCGTTACTTTGAGTTTCTTACTTCGCTGCCGCAGGGATTGCGCCCATCTCAGCGAGTGCCTTGTAGGTATTGTAGCGTTCACGTGCTTCTGCCGCATTCTTGTCGAAGAGTTCATCAGCGATTGCGGGGAAGCCCCTCTTGAGTGATGAGTACCTGACTTCGCCGAGAAGGAATTCTTTGTAGTCCTTCACGAATGCCGCCTCATCGTCAAAGAGTTTCGGTGCCTTGCTGTCGAGAGTGAACGGATTCTTTCCGGCCTCAACATCAGGGTTGTACCTGTAGAGATGCCAGTAGCCCTTTTCGACCGCGAGCTTCGTGCGCTCCTGTGTCTTGCCCATTCCTGCGCGGATACCGTGGTTGATGCAGGGTGCGTAGGCGATGATTAGCGACGGGCCTTTGTGGGCTTCGGCTTCCTTGAGGGCTTTCATGAGCTGGTTCTTGTCGGCACCCATTCCAACCTGTGCAACATAGACCGTCCCATAGGTCATGGCCATGCGTCCGAGATCCTTCTTGCGAGTCCTCTTTCCGCTTGCCGCGAACTGTGCGATTGCCGCTGTAGGTGTTGACTTCGATGACTGGCCGCCGGTGTTGGAGTAGACTTCCGTGTCGAGAACGAGAACGTTCACGTCCTGGCCGCTTCCGAGAACGTGGTCAAGTCCGCCGTAGCCGATGTCGTAGCCCCAGCCGTCTCCGCCGATTATCCAGACTGATTTCTTGACGAGGTAGTCCTTGTACTCGCAGAGTGTGCAGAACTCCTTCATTGCCGCCTCGCTGAAGTTTGCCGCGCCTCCGCAGTCCTCGCAGCAGCAGAAGAGCTTATCGAGGCATTCCTCAACCTTTGCCGCCGCCGCTACTGATGCTTCACCGTCATCGTGAGCGTCAAGCCAGCCCTTGAGGACTTCCTTAACGTCAGCAGGTACTTCGTCCATTCCGAGCAGGGCTTCCACCGCGCTGGTAAGGTAGTTGACCATGACGTTGAGTGATAACTTCATGCCCATTCCGTACTCTGCCGCGTCCTCGAACAGTGAGTTGCCCCAAGCTGGGCCGTGTCCGTTTGCGTCGACAGTGTAAGGCATTGACGGAGCAGAGCCGCCCCAAATTGACGAGCAGCCTGTTGCGTTTGCGACGATCATTCTTGAGCCGAAAAGCTGTGTGATGAGTTTCGCGTAAGGAGTCTCACCGCAGCCTGCGCAAGCACCTGAGAACTCGAACAGCGGTCTCTGGAACTGTGAGCCCTGTACCGTGAACTTGTCGCCTGCGTCTGCCTTGTCCGCAACATTCTCGAACGCGAATGTCCAGCGGTCGATTTCTGCTGACTGTGTTGCTGACGGTTTCATCTCGAGTGCCTTGACCGGGCAGATGTCCGCGCAGTTTCCGCAGCCTAAGCAGTCAAGAACATCAACCTGCATCTTGTACTTGTAGCCTGCCGCCTTGAGTTTCGGTGCCTTGACATCAACAGCTCCGAAGCCTTCCGGTGCGATTGCCTGTTCCTCTGCGTCGAGAAGGAACGGACGGATTGCGGCGTGCGGGCAGACCATTGAGCACTGGTTGCACTGGATACACTTTGCGCCGTTCCATTCGGGTACGTTGACTGCGACTCCGCGCTTCTCGTACTTTGATGTACCTGCCGGGAAGTGGCCGTCCTCGTAACCGTCAACGAATGCGCTCGAAGGAAGTGTGTTGCCCTTCTGTGCGTTGATCGTGTCGACCTGATAGCTGATGAATCCGGGTATCTCTGTGGGAAGTCCGGGCCTCTTGTGAGCTTCTTCCTCAGCGGTCTTCCATGCTTCAGGAACGCTAATCTCGATGAGTCCGGCAAGTCCAGCGTCAACAGCCGCGTAGTTCATCTTCACGATGTCCTCGCCCTTTGCGCCGTAGGACTTAACGATCGCTTCCTTCATGTACTTCACAGCGTCATCAATAGGAATAACGTTGGCAAGCTTGAAGAACGCCGACTGCATTATAGTATTCGTCCTTGAGCCGAGACCGATCTTCTGTGCCTCGTCAACAGCATTGATTACGAAGAACTTGCAGCCAAGGTTGGCAATCTTCCTCTTGAGGCTTGCGGGGATATGCTCCTCAAGTGCTTCCATTGTCGTCCACTGAGTATTGAGAAGGAACGTTCCGCCCTCTTTCATGCCCTGAAGGAGATCGTACTGGTTGACGTACTCCTGCTTGTGGCAAGCGATGAAGTCAGCGTGGTCGATGAGGTAGGTTGACTTAATCGGTGATTTGCCGAAACGGAGGTGCGACATTGTGATACCGCCGGACTTCTTGGAGTCATAGTCGAAGTAGCCCTGTGCGTACATGTCAGTGTGGTCGCCGATGATTTTGATTGAGTTCTTGTTCGCACCGACTGTTCCGTCTGAGCCAAGTCCCCAGAACTTGCAGCATACTGTACCTTCAGCAGCGGCGTTGATATGCTCATCGGGGATAAGCGAGCTGTCGTTCACATCGTCGATGATTCCGAGTGTGAAGTTGTTGCGAGGCTCAAAGAGTTTGAGGTTGTCGAAGCATACTTTGAGGTCGCTGGGTGTTGTGTCTTTCGAGCCGAGTCCGTAGCGTCCGCCGACGATCTTCGGGGCTTTGCAGTTTCCTACGAAGAGCGAGCAGACATCTTCATAGAGAGGCCCGCCGAGTGCGCCGACTTCCTTCACGCGGTCAAGAACTGCGATTGCCTTCACAGTTGCGGGAAGTGCGCGGAAGAAGTACTTGGGTGAGAACGGTCTGTAGAGGTGGACTTCAACAACGCCGACTTTCTCGCCGCGAGCGTTGAGGTAGTCAACAGTCTCCTCGATTGCTTGGCATACTGAACCCATAGCCACGATTACGCGGTCTGCGTCTGGTGCGCCGTAGTAGTTGAACGGGTGGTACTCGCGTCCGCAGATACCCTTGATGTCCTTCATGTATCCGGCTACGATGTCGGGTACTTTGTCGTAGAAGGGCTGTGAGGCTTCCTTCGCCTGGAAGAATATATCGGGGTTCTGCGCTGTGCCTTTCGTGTAGGGCTTCTCGGGGCGCATTGAACGGTCGCGGAATGCTGCGATTGCGTCATAGTCGACGAGTTTCGCAAGGTCTGCGTAGTCGAAAGCGTCAACCTTCTGAATCTCGTGGCTCGTCCTGAATCCGTCAAAGAAGTTGAGTACAGGGAAGCTCGACTTGATTGCCGAAAGG
>CALGGR010000314.1 GCA_937915755.1 uncultured Fretibacterium sp.
ATACGAGATAAGCTAGTGACTGGAGTTCAGACGTGTGCTCTTCCGATCTATAAATCAATACACAAGGAGCCCTATGGAAAAATTACCACAGGGCTCTACTCGCGACGAACTTGGGACTATGGCTAAAGAAAAGCAGGGAACACGGACTGACATTCCGCAGATTTCTGCCAAAAGTTATATAGATACAAAGAAAGAAGTAGCTAAAATAGCTAATGTTTCACATGACACAGTAAAAGCAAGGGAAAGACAGCTTTCAGGACTTGTACAAAACGACTCCCCCGTTAAGGAAAATTTTCCTGAACGAGAGGCGCGAGCTAATGATGATATAGTTTTTTCCTTTTCATAAAGCCGCTTCATGGCTAGCTTTTTAGAAGCGAAAATAAGGCCATCTAAAAACACGCTTAAGGTAATTTATCCTTTTATTCAAGAAAAGGCCGTTATCGCGCGTTTTGAAGCCTCGCGCCAATGCAGTTATATCAACGTTTTTTGCATTTATCAACGCTGTGAATTATTGAAGATATCTAATGCGAAAATATAGATAGTTGCTGTGGAAATTATCGAAAATTAGAAAATTGGACTTGATTTTTGTGTGTGTGTATGCTAATATCTAAAAGTATTCCGAAATCAACGAAAACAAGCAGTTTTTGACCGCTTGCTTTCAAGTCGTATTTATTTTAACACGCGTTGATAGGAAAAAGCAAGAGCATTCTTTTTGGAATACCGGCGCAAAAAAATTTATTATTAATAGGAGGCTTTATATATATGAAAGAATATTTTACGGCAAAGGATTTACAGGAGCGATTTCAGATTTCGCGCGGGACTGTTTTTAACATGTTGAACGCGGGCAAGTTGCCTAAAGCAATGAAAATAGGAACATCCTACAGGTGGCGAATTTCTGATATTGAGGCGTTTGAAGCAAATGGAGGCATGTAAGTGAACGCTGCAGCGGATAATTTTACGGCGGCGGATTTGAAAAAATTCGAGGCCAAGAAGCACGGGCTTTTATCATTTGAGGCCGCTGAAAGTTTTTTTGAATATTTCATCAAAACGCGGAAAAATGATGTAAATTTTATCAATATTAATAGAAAGGATAAAAAATGAACATGAACGACAAACAAGAGGCAAGATTAAAAAGCGTTTTAGAAGATGTAAAGAAATGCAGAGCAAGCAAAGACGAATTGAAAGAATTCGACGGCCTTAAAGTAGTTGACTTTTTCAACTCATTAACAGCGGGGGCAGTTGCAAAGCTGAATGTTATCAGTAACCTTTTTGAATCAGCGGGTGGGTTACCGCAAGACACACCGACCGACTTTATTAAATACGAAGCTGCGAGGCTTGAAAGTGTTACAAGGGAGCAACTTAACGGGCTTTGCGATTGCTTGCTTGCTGTAGTGCTTTGCAACGAACTTGAAGATAAAGAAGAAAGCAGAGAGGTATGCTAATGACACGGAAAAAAATTAATTTCGACTTTAAGCCGGGGCACGTTTATTTGATGAATGAATATGACGATACAGGCGAATCGGAAATTTTTGACTTATCGGAAATGGACGAAAATACGACGCGGAAATTATTAGCGGAAAGTAACGACACGGGAGAATTTTAAGATGAAAAAAATTACAGGGGCAGCAATCACCGCCCCTAACTTCTTTTCATTGGCGTTTGAAAACTCAACGATGGGTCTGTCAAGCGAACTGTGTAAGTAATTTATTTCCTATGCTGCGAGAGAAAAACGATCCATAAACTTCACGTAGAAGTAATTCATGGCTGTTTTCCAATCCCGCAACGGCATTGTCCACTTTTTAGATGCATGAACCACCGCAAGCCATATCGCTTTTAGGGCACTTTCATCGCTGTTGAATATACGATGTCCTTTTATACGTTTTTTGACCACGCTGTTCAGCGATTCTATCGCGTTAGTCGTATAAATTACTTTCCTAATTTCCTGCGGATAACTGAAAATCGGAATTACATTTTCCCAGCGCCGCATCCATAACTCAAAAACTGCAGGATATTTCTGCTTCCATTTTTCCCCAAAACTCAACAATGCTGCTTCAGCACTCTCTAAAGTCCCAGCCTGATAAATTTCTTTCAGATCTCTGACAACGGCTTTGCTGTCCTTGTAACTCACATATTTCAAGCTGTTTCTGACCATATGAACCATACAGAGCTGGACATCTGCTTTCGGAAAAACGCCTTCTATTGCCTGAGGAAAGCCGGTCAATCCGTCGATACAGAATATTCCTACATCTTTGACACCACGATTGTTTAATTCCGCCAAAACCTGAGCCCAAAACTTTGCACCTTCATTTTCGGCCAGCCATATTCCAAGCAATTCTTTGCGGCCGTTACAGCTAACCCCTAAAGCCAGATAAACCGTTTTTTTCAAAATCTGATGATTCGTGCGCACTTTTATGACAGTCCCATCAAGCCAGACTACTGTGTAAAAATTATCAAGGGGTCTGCTGCGCCATTGTTCAACTTCCTCATTAACAGCATCAGTTACGTCCGAAATGAGACTAGGTGAAACATCAACGTGATAGAGGTCTTTCAAGGTGTCTTGAATATCCCGAACAGTCATTCCTTTGGCATAGAGCGAAAGTATTGCGTTATCAAAATTTTCGAGTCTTGTAGTTCGCTTTGGAATGATTTGAGGCTCGAAAGTACTGTGCCGATCTCTCGGCGTTGCGATTTCGATAGAGCCGACATTACTTTTCACAGTTTTTTTGCCATGTCCGTTACGACTGTTTCCAACCTTACGCCCTACAGTAGAATCGTTGAGGTGATGATCCATTTCAGCCTCAAGCATTTTTTCGATGAGAGCTTTGCTTAACTGTGTTATTACGCCGTTTTCACCCAATAAATCATCCTGAGTTTTTACGTCCGTAAGGATATTCGTAAGAAATTCCTGATCAAATTTAATTTTTTCTTTGTTTTTCATAAAACTGTTCTCCTGTATGATTTCCTTTTACACAGTTTATTGTACAGCCTCACCTTTTTCTCTCTGCTTCGGCTTTAAGCCTTTATGATAGGTGAATGTGTACAAGCCTAATTCAGAAATTAGATTTACATTTGACTCTGAGAATTTCATATCATCGCCAGAAAGTATAGTCATGAATCTGCTCATGCCTTCCTTGTATCCTAAAATATCATAAAGTTCTCTGCCTCTGAACCATACGGTAGC
>CALGGR010000315.1 GCA_937915755.1 uncultured Fretibacterium sp.
ACTCATACACACAGCCTGCCAGCTTCAAATCTCGCTTTATATGCCCGCATCGGGAACACGTCTTACTGCTGGGGCATAGAATCTATAGACTACCTACCCTGCGAGTTCAGGTCTATATATTCAGGCCGTGCGCCTACTATCTCATGTACGCCCGCTGTAGTTTTAGCCTTTGTTTGTCTAAGTTTGAACGCTTGTACTTTTTACTAGCAGTTTCCTCCTTTCGTTGCTTTAATTTATGTATCTTGCGTGAAAATTTACGCTGTTCACGCTTCAGCATCCGCATTAAATTCTTTGCCCGTTCGGAGTTATTTATATTCGGATAGTTCCTGCCGTCCGAATTTACAGCAAAGTTCTTTACGGCTATATCAATCCCTATGCTTTCGGCTTGCGTTGAACTACGGGATTTACTGTGCTTACTTCATTATTTCGCGGCAAGTACATGCTTGCTAGCTGTCCGTTACGCCGCTTGAAGTTTGGGAAGCCAGCCCCTTACCCTTCAGAAAGTTTCTACAGGCTGTATCTGCATTCATAGCCTAACATATAATTTTGAGTGTTGCTGCGATAATTACCACGGTTTTTACTTATGGACAGGTGGTAGACATATATGCATACGCCTATAGTACGCTCGATTATTTGCACCTGTTCGCTTGTGGGCTTCAGCTCAATTTTATATGCTTGGTGTCTAAATTTACTGTTCATAACATAATTTTACACTATTTATACTTAATCGACATCTAGCTATATCTCCTGCTTGAGTATATTCTTTGCCTTATCCCAGAATGAATCGAGCTCATCAAGAGTGTAATCCGAGATTGATTTTCCTTCAGACTGCGCAAGCTCCTCCATGATCCCGAAGCGTTTCTTGAATTTCTCGCACACCATGTTCAATGCCGCATCAGGGTCAACATTGAGCCTTCTGGCAATATTCACCGTCATGAACAGGACATCACCAAGCTCTTCGGCCATGTGTTCGGGGTCATTCTCATTAGCGGCGTCCTTGAGTTCGTGAATTTCCTCGTCGAGTTTCGCGAAAAGAGGCTCGATTTCACCGGCCGGCCAGTCAAAACCAACATGTTTCACCTTCCCCTGAATGCGGTTAGCCTTTAGGAGAGGCGGAAGACCGTCAGGGATACCTGCGAGGATTGAGGTACTTTCGTGCTTTTCCTTGCGTTCTTCGGCCTTGATGCGCTCCCAGTTTCGGAGAACCTCGTCGCTATTGTCAGCCTTAACGTCCCCAAAAACATGAGGATGCCTGCGTATGAGCTTGTCGCAAATTCCGCGAACAACGTCCCTCATGTCGAAAGCTCCCAAGTCCTTAGCGATTGAGGCAACGAATACGACCTGGAGCAATAGGTCCCCGGCTTCCTCACGGATTTCGGCCATGTCATGCTTCGTTATGGCATCGGCAAGTTCGTAGGCTTCTTCGGTGATTGGGGTGCGGAGAGTTTCGAGGGTCTGCTTTCTGTCCCAAGGGCAGCCGTTTGGGGCGCGAAGCCTCTCGATTATGTTCACGATCTCGTCAAAGTAATGTGAGCTTTCTATGATTGATTCCTTCTTGCGTGAAAAATTTTGTGATTTCCAGAAATTATACCTCATCAAGTCTGGACAGGTAGATACAACCGCAAAATATACTGCCATCATCAAATTTCAAAGGAGGATTACTCTCATGAAGTACTCAGTAATATTCATCATGGCCGTGTTCGTAATGGTCTCATGCGGAACGTCTTTTGCTGACATTATGCCGGTACGTTCGTTCGCCGAGCGTCAGCCGAAGACCCACAACTCCAACGCTTGGGGACTCGTCTACGGGGACGCTATCACCGAGAACGTTCCCGGAAAAGTCAACATTCACCCCATAACCTACGAGCTTAACGGCATAACCATTGCCGCAAACGTCTACACCCCCGAAGGTTATGACCCCGCCAAGAAATACCCCGCAATCACCGTCGCTCACCCCAACGGAGGCGTGAAAGAGCAGGTTGCCGGACTTTTCGCGCAGAGACTCGCAGAGCTTGGGTATATCACAGTTGCTGCTGATGCCGCGTTTCAGGGCGAGAGCGGCGGAATGCCAAGACACACGGATATTCCTTTCTTCAGGACTGAGGACATTCACGGAATGGTTGACCTTCTCAGCATCTATCCGGGCGTTGACACAAACAGAATCGGAATGCTCGGAATCTGCGGCGGAGGCGGTTATACTCTCAATGCCGCAAAGTCCGAGAAGCGCGTGAAGTCAGTCGCAACTTTGAGCATGTTCAACACTGGACGTGTGAGGCGCGAGGGCTACATGAGCAGTCAGGTACGCGACATTCAGGAGAGACTGAAACAGGCATCGGACGCAAGGGCTGAGGTCGTCGCAAACGGTAAAGAGCCATCATCGGGTACGGTTGATTTCGACTCGCTCACCGATGAGGCAATCGAGGCAATCGCAAATGACCTCTACCGCGAGGGCATGAAGTATTACGGCAAGACTCACAGGCACCCCAACTCAACATTCGAGTACACCCGCTCAAGCCTCACTGAGTTGATGTCATGGGACGCTACTGACAACCTCAAGCTCATTAACGTACCACTCCTAATGATGGCGGGAAGCGTTGCTGACTCTCTCTACCTCACTGAGGACGCAATCGAGAAAGCCACAGGCACGAGCGACAAGGAATTGTTCCTCATTCCCGGCGCGTTCCACATTCAGACGTACTATGTACCTGAGTATGTCGAGCAGGAAGTCAACAAACTCAAAGAATTTTTCGGGAGGACACTATGAGGACAGCAATAATTTTCTCCGCGCTGCTGGTGATGATTTCTTCGACCGTTTTCGCAAGCACACTCGACGGCTATGACCGTGCTAAACTCGCTGACGAGAATTACAGGCTCGCCAACGGAGACTCGGCCATGAAGGAAGCCGCCAATGACCCCGAACTTGCGGCGGTAATGAAGAAGTACCTCTATGCTGACATCGTGAAGCAGGCAAAAATCAACCAGACCGAACGCAAGCTCATCGAGATAGTTGTGCTTACGACGAACCAGAACCACAAGTTCCTTTCGCGCGTTGCAGGCGAGGCACTTAATCTCGGAGTGAAGCCCCTTGAGATCCGCGAGGCGCTCTACCATGTTGCACCGTACATAGGCTTCCCGAAGGTCTTTGAGGCTCTCGATGTCGTCAACGAAGTTTTCACGGCTCACGGAATAAAGCTCCCTCTCGAAGATCAGGGGACTACAACGGACACTGACAGGTTCGAGAAGGGACTCGCGTTTCAGGTTGGAGCATACGGCGATAGAATTAACCAGATGAGGGATTCAACGCCGGATTACCAGAAGCACCTTCAGGACAACTTGTCGGCATTCTGCTTCGGGGACACGTACACTCGCGGGACTCTCGACTACAAGATGCGCGAGATGCTGACGATGGCGGTAATCGGGACACTCGGAACTGGTGAGCCTCAGTATAAATCCCACGTTGCAGGGACTCTGGCGGCTGGTGCGACGAAAGAGGAAGTAATCGGCATAATCACGGTGATGAACCCTTACATAGGTTTCCCTCGAACGCTCAATGCCCTGCGTATTGCCAACGAAGTTTTTGACAGCATGAAGTAGCCGCAAGAACAAAGCTGAAAATTTGACGGATACCCAAAGATAAAAGGGTGTCCGTTTTTTGTTGCAACCGCCATATAGTAATATAATGTAGCAGTATCTAGCAAAATCATATTTCAAGGAGTCAAGAAAAATTTTATGTGCCATTCCCAGCAAGATGAACGGAAGAATTTTGTCGAAACCATCGCCAAGCTGAATAATAGCGCAATCCTTATCCACTCACGTGATGACGGCAAACATGAAGCAGTGTTCATTTCACCGGAATATGCCGAGATGATGGAGGACACGCCCGAACATTCTCAGGACTTCAGCAAAATCATTTACCCCGAAGACATGGATATAGTCCGTGAAATGCTCGAAAAACGCGAGGCCCCCGACAAATCTCACAGACTGCAATTCCGAATGATGACCGTCAAGAACAACGTCATATGGTGCAGCGCACACTTTGCGTTCATCACCGTAGGCGGTGAAGATTATGTGTACATTACGTTTTCGGACATCACGATGTTCAAGAACTACGAGGAGAAAATCCGAGCCAGTTACGACTCTATAGGCCAAAATTTCTACCATCAGGACAAATTCACACTGGGAATGTTCAGGGCTGACATTACACTCGACACTCTCGAAGAAGTCAGGGGAAAGGACTTGTTCAGCACCGACAGTGACCAGCAGCAATTCTCGGAAATGCTAAGGGCCAGAGCCAAGCACTATATAAACTTTATGGAACGCAAGAAGCTCATTGAGACATTCAACGTTGACTCTCTCCTTGACGCTTACATCAAGGGAAAAATCGGAACGAGGCAGGTTCTTCTCTCACGCCGTGAGAACGGAAATATCTGCTATGTTGAGTTCTCGGCCATGATGACACGAAATCCTCTCAACGGCCATGTCGTAGCCTTCATCACTGAGCGCGAGTGCAACAACTCCAAAGTCTACCAGACGATCGTCGACAAGATTCTTGCCCGTCAGTTCGAGATGATTGCTTACATGGCGATAGGACGATACCACATCACCGTGAGCGATGAGCTTCAGGAAGGAAGCATTCTCCCCAAGAACATGCACGACACTTTCAACGCATACATTCACGATGAGATTGTCCCCATACTTCACGGAACTGATGAGCAGGTTCGGGAAATGGCTCACTCCCTCGCACCGGACTCTATAGCATTCGGAACTCAGAAGAACTCGCTCTACGAGGTCAACATAGTCTGCGATATTGACGGAAAGATTTTCTACAAGCAGTTCAACTTTTACGCGGTAAATCCGGGATTCTATATAATCCTCGTTTCCGACACGACCAGACTCCACAAGGAGCAGCAGGAACGTTCCGAGCAGTTAGAAGAAGCTCTCGACCTCGCAAACGCAGCAATGCAGCAGGCAAGACGTGCAAATTCCGCAAAGAGTGAGTTCCTTGCCAACATGTCCCACGAAATCAGAACACCAATCAACGCAGTACTTGGCATGAATGAGATGATAATCCGCGAAAGCACAAGCGACAGGATTACCACATATGCCCGGAACGTTGAGAGCGCGGGGAAAAATCTACTCTCAATCATCAATGACATTCTCGACTTCAGCAAGATTGAGGCCGGAAAGATGGAGATTGCCGAGAGCGATTACAAGCTGAGTTCTGTGCTGAATGACGTTACGAACATGATTGTGTTCAAGGCTAGGCAGAAGGATCTTCAGTTCACGGTTAAGGTTGACGAGGAACTTCCTGATGTTCTTTACGGCGATGAAGTTCGAGTGAGGCAGGTTGTTACGAACGTCCTCAACAACGCTGTGAAGTACACTCATGAGGGGAGCGTCAGCCTTGCGGTTTCAGGAGGAAAGACCTACAGCGAGGACGGCACTGAGACGATCAACCTCGTATTCAGGGTAACGGATACAGGTATCGGCATAAAGGAGGAGGATTTGCCCAAACTCTTCAAGCAGTTCGAGAGGATTGACCTAGTTCAGAATAACACGGTTGAAGGTACGGGCTTGGGACTCTCGATAACCCGTAACTTACTCCAGCTAATGAACGGACGCATCGAAGTTGAGAGCGAATACGGAAAAGGCTCAACGTTCATAATCTACCTTCCACAGCGAGTAATCTCGGAAGAACCAATCGGGAACTTCCACGACAAATTTGACCGCTACGTCCACACGATGAAGGCATATCAGGAGTCATTCAAGGCAACGGAAGCAAAGTTGCTAGTTGTTGATGATACTGACATGAATTTGACGGTCATCGAGGGTCTGCTCAGCAAGACGGAGATTCAGCTTGACACGGCATCAGGAGGGCGCGAGGCTCTTGCATTGACGCGTGAGAAGAAGTTTGACCTCATCCTCATGGATCAGAGAATGCCTATAATGGATGGTACACAGACGATGAGGGCGATACGTGAGCAGGAAGACGGAATGAACCACGAAACTCCGATAATCTGCCTAACTGCCGACGCTGTGAGCGGTGCGAGGAACAAATATCTTGCCGAAGGTTTCACAGATTACCTCTCGAAACCCGTTGAAGGGCCAAGCCTTGAAGCCGCGCTGATAAAATACTTGCCGCCCGAAAAGATAGTGTTGCAGGAAGAGTCAGACCAGTCGCAGGAAGAACAGCACGAACGCACAGCACTTGAGGAGTTCTACGCTCACACTGAGGGACTGAGCTATCAGGAGGCAATCAAGAACTGTGCAACTGAAGCGATACTCACTAAGACCCTTCAGCAGTTCTGGAACTCAATCAACAACAATCTCAGGGACATTGAGTCGTTCTGGAAGAATGATGACATCAAGAACTACACGATAAAGGTACACGCCCTGAAAAGTTCTGCGAGGTTAATCGGAGCAATGGAACTGTCGAAACAGGCAGCCTATCTTGAGGAGTGCGGTAACAACAACGACACCGCAAGCATCGCCGACTTCACGCCCGACCTTCTTGCGAATTACAGATCGTGTCAGACGAAATTGTCGCCGCTTTACGCGCAGGACGAGGACAAAGAGGAGATTTCAGCCGACAGACTCCATGAGGCATACGAGGCAATCAAGGAGTTCACTGCGATGTTCGACAGCGACTCGATAGACGGGATAATGGACATGTTGAGGGGCTACAAGATACCCGATAACGAATCTGAACGCTTCAACAGGATTGCGACGTGTGCGGACGCGGCAGACTGGGGCGGTCTTGAAGAAGCATTGAAAGAGATATAAGAGAGGAAAGATGACATGAAGGAAAAAATATTGTACGTTAGCGACAGACCGTCAATGGGAGCGGACATGCTCATTAAGACGCTGGGTGATTCGTTCGAGGTAATGCAGGTGCGTTCAAGCGACGAGGTTAAACACGTGCCGGGAATCGTTCTCGTGAACCTTGCGGGACTTGAGGGTTCTGACAGGGTGAGGAATCTCACGACAGCCAAAGTGTTCCTTCTTGGGACTCAAGCTGAAATTGACGAGGCGGGAATAACGGGGGCTGAAGGAATCGCAAAGCCCTTCAATGCCGCTGAGGTCAAAGCGAAACTTTCGGCACTCTCAGGAAACGCGGGAGAAGTTCAGCGGACGCTGCTTCTTGTTGACGATGACGCTGTAATGATTCGGACGTTGCGCGAGGGGCTTAGTACGAGCTACAAGGTATTGCCGGCAAATTCGGGAGCCAATGCCCTGAAGATTCTTGCGCGCGCAAAACCGGACTTGATACTCTTGGACTACGAGATGCCGGAGATGAACGGTCCGCAGGTTTTGGAGGCACTGAGGGCGAACGCTGAGACTTCGGGGATACCTGTGATGTTCCTGACGGCGAAGAATGACGCTGAGAGCATCGGGAAGATTGAGGCACTGAAGACCCAGGGGCATATGCTGAAGACTCTGCCGCTTCGGGAGATCAAGGCGATAATACAGAGCTTCTTTGACGGAAAATAGCAGAGAGCTAACAATATCGTCAACTACTCACGACTGAAGTCGCGAGCTTGTCCATACCCTTACCGATCTTTATCGGATGCGAGGTTCAAACGCTAACGCTCCCTCGTAGGTCAGACATCGTCGGACGGCTGACTTTCGCCCGTTTTGACCTAAGCTTATAGCCTAAGCCCGTTGTTATGCGAGTGCCCACAGCCGAAATGGCCAACCGTTCTCTCGCAACGCTAATTTTACACGTAAAGAAAGCTAGGCGCAATTCCTCTCACGACTGAAGTCGCGAGTTTCCTTGCGGGTTTCATGAAATATGGAAGATGATGCTGATAAGATTCTCGTACCAAAACTCTACGAAGACTCCAATGATAGCGAGAATAACAATAATAGCGGGAAAAGAGTAAAAAATTTCTCGAAATTCATTCTTATAGCGTTAGTTGCGCTGTTAGCTTTATTATTCTTTTTCACTGGCATGGGTAAGAATATTGTACGGAATCTTGCGAAAATCATACCCCTACCCCATCACAAAAGAGTTATAAACCCAACAATTCTGAGAGCTTGCTGCCGATTTCAACTGACCTTCATGAAGACAATAAAATCGGCTTCGGTCCTAAAGTCGCAGGAGTACAGCTGGGCATGAAAATGACCCTTAGCGACATCATAAATTGGCGTGCCGGGCTTCGAGGTTTTCCATTCACTCTTGAAGTCAACGGCAAAGTTAATGGTAAAGAGTTGCCCGCGACAGGCAGCATATCGATTCTTTTCACTGGGAATGATGAAGATGGCTTCAAGGTTACGAACGCAACTAAGGGATTTTATCGTTTCAAAAATAAGAAAATGAGACTTTCTGATCTTCTGGCCGGGATTGAGAGAGTTGAAGTTACAACGATAACACTTCGTGGAAAGAATGTTCTGGTGAAAGAGAACTGCGTGTTGTTCGATGACAAACAGAGGATTTCGTCAATACATCTCCGAAAAAGTGATTTTGGCTGGGGTCCAATGAGCCATGAAAGATTCGTCGAGCTTCTGACTAGGACGTATAATCTGCCGAAAATGAAAAAGCTTGGAAACACGTGGCAGTACAGTAATGAGGAGGAAGGATGGCAGATAAGCTATCATACACTAGGCGGAGGAATACTTGAGATTGACCGATAGAATACAAAATCATAGAGAGTTCCCCAGTCGGTGAAGGGCTGGGGAGTTTTGCGTCAGGCAGCTTCTTTGTAACTGACGATGAAAATTTTGCTTGATACTTTCTTCAGCTTGGCGAGAATTTCATCAATCTTTTTCATTACTGAAGCTGTGAAAAATTCTTCTCCGCACTGTTTGCACTTCCGACAGGGTACGTTCTCAATAATTACGTAACAGCCGCCAATGTCGGAAAAGTACGTTGTGAAGGAGGCTTGCAGTTCATCATTTTTGCAGACGAGACACTTCATTATTTACACCTTCTTTCTTGTTTTCATGTCGTTTTCCCATTTATCAGGCGAAGGAAGGTAAGCAGTTATTATTCTTGAACAACTCCCCTCATCGCTCATGCACACATGAATAATTTTACCTTCACCGGTCCGGCCCAATATGAGGCAACTGGGAAAAGGAGAATCATTCGAGTGATCTCGCTACACATTACGAAATTTTTTACTCGTATATAATATAATAGATTTGCTCAAAAATCATACAATAACAGGGAAGGTGCTTATTATTATGGGGGTACGTAAACCCGAAGACACTCGAAGCCTCGCATTATGCGCTCACGGCGGGGCAGGAAAAACCTCACTCGCTGAAGCAATGCTTTTCGACAACGGCAACATCACCCGAATGGGCAGCGTCCAGAACGGAAACACAGTCAGCGATTTCCAGACCGAAGAGCAGAAGCGTAACATCTCAATCTCAACATCACTCCTAACACTCGAACGAAAAGGAAAAACCTTCTACGTCCTCGACGCTCCAGGCTACGCAGATTTCACCGGCGAAATGAGTGCGGCAATCCGTGTTGCTGACACAGCAGTAATCCTCGTTAGCTCAGTCGGAGGAATCGAAGTCCAGACATCAAAGGCTTGGGAGTACGCAGAGCATCACAACGCTCCCGTCTCGTTTGTCGTCTCAAAGATGGACAGGGAGAATGCAGACTTCGACAAAGTTCTTGCTGACATCAAATCTCAGTTCTCGCAGAACGCATTGTCCGTTTTCCTTCCTGTAGGCGCAGGCGAAAAGTTCACGGGGATTGTTGACGTTCTCAAGGGGAAATCATATAGCTACAAGCCCGACGGTTCAGGGAAATTCACAGAGGGCGAAATTCCCGCAGACATGGCCGATGATGCCGCCTCTGCGCGTGAAGCACTCGTTGAAGCAGCCGTTGAGATGGACGACGAACTCATGGAGAAATACCTTGAGGGCGAGACAGTTTCAGAGGCTGATTTTGAAAGGACGCTAAAGAAAGCAATCGCCGCGAAAAGAATAATGCCAGTATTCGCGCTTTCATCAACCGCAAACATCGGAGTACCTCAGTTCATGGACTTCGTTGCGGATTACTTCCCGTCACCTGTTGACATCGGAGCAGTTGAGGCAGAGGGCGGCGCAAAAGCTGAACCTAAGACCGACGCGCCATTCTCAGCGTTGTGCTTCAAGGTCATGGCAGATGCTTTCGTAGGCAAGCTCTCATTCATACGTGTATATTCCGGCACACTTTCATCAGAAGGCGGGACAATCTACAACCTCGACAAAGGTGAGGACGAACGAATCTCCTCCTTTAAGCAGATGACGGGCAAGGACGGGAAGGACGTTAAAGAAGTCATAGCGGGCGACATCGTTGCAATTCCGAAACTTCAGAGCGCAAGAGTCGGCCATACCCTCGCAATAAAGGGAGGCTTCTCCGCGAAGTTCCCGGCGATTGAGTTCCCGAAGCCAGTCTACAGTGTTGCAGTAAGCGCGAAGACTCGTGCCGACGAGGACAGACTTGGTAACGCAGTCTCACGAATCCTTGAGGAGGACTGCTCGCTGACATTCGAGAAGAACGCAGAGACTCGCGACAATGTACTCTCAGGAATGGGCGACATGCACATCAACATAGTCCTCGCAAAACTGAAGGAACGCTACAATGTTGACCTTGACACGAGGACTCCGCAGGTTCCGTACCGTGAGACGATCCGAAAGATGGCAGAGGCTCAGGGAAAGCACAAGAAGCAGTCGGGCGGTCACGGTCAGTACGGTGATGTCTATATCCGCTACAGGCCGTTGGAACGCGGCGCAGGCTTCGAGTTCATCGACAGCGTTGTCGGCGGAGCAGTGCCTCGAAACTTCATCCCAGCGGTCGAGAAGGGCCTCAGGGAGTACATGACATCAGGGCCTCTTGCTGGCTTCCCAGTTGTTGACTTCAGCGCAGAACTCTACTACGGCTCATACCATGATGTAGACAGCTCTGAAATGTCGTTCAAGCTCGCGACAAGGCTGTCGTTCCGAAAGGGTATCATGGACGCGAACCCTGTGCTTCTTGAGCCTGTAATGGACGTGGAAGTTACGGTGCCGGATCAGTTCATGGGCGACGTAATGGGCGACTTCAACTCACGCCGCGGCCGTGTAATGGGAATGGAAGGACACGGAAAGCTTCAGGTTGTCAAAGCACAGGTCCCTCTTGCGGAAATGTTCAGGTACGCTACGGACTTGAGGTCTATGACTTCGGGCGAGGGGTCATTCTCGATGGAATACTCGCACTACGAGGAAGTTCCTGGTGACATCGCGAAGAAGGTTATTGCCGCCCACAAGAAGGAAGACGAGGACGAAGAGTAAGAAGCAAAACGAAATCCCTCCGGCTAAAATGTCAGGGGGGATTTTACATTTTGTTGAGGATTTTCACATGGAGAACGATTTTCAATCTGAGCGGGCTGACTTTGACGGCTTATGGAAGGACGCCATCCAACGTTTTTTTCCACAGCTCATACAGCGTACATTGCCGGAGCTGTATGATGACGTTGATTTTTCGCGTGAGCCTGAATTTCTCTCTAAGGAGCTTAGTGATTCGATTCAACGACCTGTTGTTGACGAGCATAATTCGCCGCTGTTCGTCGATGAACTCATCAAAATTTTCCTCAAGGACGGCAGAACTGAATGGATATTGCTACACATTGAGGTTCAAGGTAGCGGGGGCGATGATATTTCTTTCCGCATGATGCTATATTGTTGCCTAATCTTCGCTCATCACAGGAAGATGCCAGTAGCTCTGGCTATTCTCACTAAACGCCGTCCAAAAGACGAAATCATCGGAGCTTACAACCTTGAGCAATATGGTACGAGCATTTCGTATAATTACAACTGCTTCGAGGTCTATGCACTTGATGATGATGCGCTGCTGAAGTCTGATAATCCTTTTGACCTCATTTTCTACGCTGTCAAAAAGACAATCGGCCTTAGCGGAAAAAGCAAGGAAGAGAAGAAATTCGCATACCTTATGCAGTTGACGCGTCTTCTTGCCTCTAAAGGTTGGGGCATGGAGGAACGCAGAGACATCTTCAATTTTATTGCCAGGGCTGTGAACCTTAAGGACAGGGCTTTACAGCAGAAATTTACAGAAGATGTTGAAAAAACTAAAGGAGGTGAGAATATGTATCCATTAACGTTTGTCGATGAATACTTCATCAATAAAGCTCGCAATGAAGCTATCAATGAAGGAATCGCTATAGGGGAAGAGCGTGGAATCGAGCGTGGCATCGAACGCGGAAAGCTTGAAGCTAACCTTGAAACCGCTCGACGTTTACGCAATGCAGGGATCAGCGACAATGACATTCACACTTTCACCAACTTATCCTTCGATGAGATACGCAGTTTATAGTCGCGCCGAAATCAAATCCGGCAAGTTTTGACAGAGGACCTCTAACGTCCCTTGCATTTTATGAGTGGGGTGATTGTTACGGAAATGTTGGGCATAGACTCACTCTCCATGCCCAAGAAATCACTTCACCTCTCTCGCTGGTGCCGGTCTTCCAAAAAGATACCCTTGAGCCAAATCACAGCCCGCTCTCTTCAGAAATTCAAGCTGCTCCTTAGTCTCAACACCTTTTGACAGCGCAGGAATACCCAGCTTCCTCGCCATATCGATTACAGCTGAGATTATTATGTTAGCCCTGTCATCGTCAACAGACTTTATCATGTCCATGTCGATCTTCAGCCCGTCAAGAGCAAAGTCCTTCAGCACTTTCAGCGACGAGTAACCAGAGCCGAATGCGTCCATCCATACCTTGAAACCGTGTTGTCTCAGCCTCTCAGACTCCCGTTTCATAGCGTCCATGTCAACGGCAATTAAACTCTCCGTAAGCTCGAACCTCAGCATGTCACCGGGAATATCGTTGTGTGATACCGCGTCCTCAATAACTCTAACAACGTCTGTAAGCTCAAAGTCCAATCTCGAAAGATTCACAGACACAGGCACCATGTTTTCACCGTTATCTCTGCGGCGTTTCAATTCCTCGCATACCTTGTTGACGACAAATGTGTCAAGTTTGTGGATCAATCTCTGCTCCTCAAGGACGTAAAGGAAATTCGCCGGCGAAAGTCTCCCGTATCTTGGATCGTCCCAGCGCGTGAAAACTTCAACCGATGCCGTCTCGCCCGTTTTAACGTCAACAACAGGCTGGAAGAATATCTGAATCTTCCCCGTCTTCATGGCCGAATCGAACGACGATATTATGTGTTCCTGAAGCTGAACCTTCTCGTCCATCTTTCCGTCGTAAACCTGCGAGCTTGTTCCGTACTCGTGCTTTATCGAGTCGCAGGCAACTTTCGCGCAGTCGCACATCACGCTTATGTCCATGTCAGGAGTCTTGACTGGGTAGATTCCAGCCTTCATTTCGACGACAACGCCTCGACGGAGATTGTTGACGCGGATGCTCATGCGGTTGATTTTCTCAGTGAGATTATCATCGGCAGTTATGACCGCAAAATGATCCTCGCTGAAACGTGCGGTTAAGCCTCGCGGAAATGTCTCCTGCAATATCCTCGCCACTGACTTCAGCATTCTGTCGCCGCCAGCAAAGCCGTATGTCTCGTTGTACGTGTGGAAGTTGCGAATGTTGAAGTACAAGCAGCTTGGTCTTCCGCCCTTCTTTATGAGTTCGCGGATTAAGTTCGGAGCGTTGAGTCGGAATGCACGCATGTTCGACAGCCCCGTAAGCTCGTCAATCATCGCCGCTTTCGGTTCAGGAAGGCTGGTCTGACCCGATATGTCAGTCAGCTTCTCCCGAATGTCCATGTCGTGAAGGTAGACGTAGAATAAATCTCCCATTTCCTCATCATGGACGAAGTGTCCCCAGTCCTCAATCTTCTTGATGTTCCCATTCTTCGTGATTATTCGGTAGGTTATGTAGTCATATCCTCCCGTTGAGGCTATCTGCTTGCGTATTATGCTCTCGACTTCCTCTATGTCCTCCGGGTAAACGATCGTAGCAAAACTTCCTCCCGTGAACCTCATGAAGTCATCAACAGAGTCGCACTCGAATATTCGAGCTATTTCCTCGCTGGCAAAGATTATCTCTTCGGCCTCGTTATTCTTGTAGACAATGAACGCCCCGGGCATGTTTGAAGAAATTTTTGCGAGCGTCATGCAGTCTTTCTCATTGTACATATCGTGTAAAAAACCTCCGTCTATGGAAATTTTTGCGGGATTACCTTGAAATTATCGGCTGTACTGGTATGTTCGATTACTGCCTGAGCTTGAGATTTTCAGGGAGACATGAAGCTAGTATCTTCCTCATTGCGTCGGCTTTCATAGGCTTGGGAAGATAATCGTTGAATCCAAGACTTATATATTCATCGCGCAGCCCAGTCCCTGAGTTCGCAGTAAGTGCCACATATTTCGCAAGCCTCGAAGGCCCATCAATCTCACGAGCCTTGTTGAGCGTCTCGATACCGTCCATTCCGGGCATCTTGTGGTCGAGGAATATTATGTCGTAGTGGTTATCTTGGATGAGCTTCAACGCGTCCTCACCTGATTCAGCCGTGTCAACATGAGCCTGGCACTCCTTCAGCATTCCGCGAGCAACGACAAGATTCACCGGTGTGTCGTCAACAACCAGAAGACTCGCCTCAGGGCACGTGAACGGCCTCCTGTCATCGTGCGAAATGCCTACATTCCTCTCGCTCTCCTCCTCAAGCGCAGCCTCATATTCCGCGATTGTCCCCTGAAATCCCTCATGCGCCAACTGCTGAACAACCTCAACCGTGAATGTGCTTCCCTTTCCGTACTCACTATCAGCCCTTACAGTTCCGCCCATTAGTTCCATGAGATAGCGCACGAGAGTCAACCCAAGCCCCGCGCCCCTAATGCTCTGAGTCGCGTCCATGTTCACGCGCGCGAAGGATTCAAAGAGTTTCCCGATGTCATCATCATGTATGCCTATTCCTGTATCCTTGACCGCGATAGTCAGCTTCACTCGGCCATGTTCGCGGGAAGTCCCTTTGACGCTGAGGGTGATAGTGCCTTCATCGGTGTACTTCACTGCATTGTCGATAAGATTCACGACTACCTGCCTTATGTGGTCCTCGTCGCCGTAAAGATGTTCTGGAAGATTCTTGTCAACGTCGAGAACGAACTTCAGCCCCTTCTCGTGAATAGACTCGAAATTCCCCTCCTCAATATCACGAAGCATCTGCCACAAATGATAATCAACCTTGTAAAGCTCCATCTTTCCCGACTCAATCTTTGAGATGTCGAGAATGTTGTTGATGATAGAGAGAAGATGATTGCCGGCCTTGCGAATGTCGAGTGCTGACTGATGAATTTCCGTGTCCCTGCTCTCCTTGAGGATCATCTCGTTCATTCCGAGTATCGCGTTCATAGGGGTGCGAATCTCATGCGACGTGTTTGCGAGGAAATCACTCTTCGCGCGGTTTGCGGCATTGGTGAGGCGAGTTGAGTGTTCGGCTTTCTGACGCTCTTCCTCAAGGTCTCTTTCAACCGTAAGCATACGCCTGTAAGTCGGTGCCTCGTAGTAGAAGAACGTTATGAAAAGCACAATAGTAGCAACAGCATATGTGAAAAGTACCGTGCGAATGAACATATACTGCACGATGTTGGCGATAATCAGCAGCGCGACAATAGTATTCAGTACAAGGAACTGCGATTTCGCCGTGTAATACTCCCTGTGCGTAATCTGAAGCCATAATGCCATCGCCACGAAGTATATTACGTAGACGCTCCGCCACAAAGTATTGTAAGCCCCGCGATGAAGTCCGCCGTCATTCACGATTATGAAGAAGAAGCCAGAAGTTCCCGGAATCAGATTCAGAATCAGCACGATGAAACTTGAGGCAAGCAATACCCTGTTGAACATCACAAACTTGGGGTTATCGACGTTCACATAGGCTTCAACGTACCGCATGAGGTAGTAAGCGTTGACGTTTATCGCAGCATAGTATAGGGTTCGTATGGCGAGATTCACCGCGTGCCTGTGTCCCCAGCCGTCAATGAGAAGCGTCGATGAAACTTCAAGCAGCGCAGAGAAGAACGTTGACAGCGCGAGAAGACGGAAGCGCCTGTTTATGACAGCGTTAGTCCTGTATCGTATGAAGAGAAAGACAGCAAGAACTCCCAAAAACGGAATCACTGTCGCTTCAATCCACACATTATATCCGTATGTCAGCATTTGAGATTAGCCCTCCGGTTTCTGTGTGATTTTCTCCGGCGGGATATATTTCGCAAGCATATCCTCAAGCTCTTTGCCATTCACTGGCTTGCTGAGGAAGTCGTCGAATCCTGCGGACAATAATTCTGCCCTCACTCCAACAAGAGCATTAGCGGTGCATACGATGACCTTCGCTTTTGAACCCGGCGCGTCATTCATGGCCTTGAGGTTGTGGAGAGTTTCTTTGCCGTCCATCTTAGGCATCATGTAGTCCATGAGTATGACATCGTAGGCATTCTTCGAACAGAGATTGAGGCATTCCTCGCCCGATTCTGCGTCATCAACCTTGACTTCGTTCTCCTTCATGAGCGAGCGCAGGACTATCCTGTTCATGTCATTGTCGTCAACGATGAGGACTCTTGCGCCCGGAGCTTTGAGGATTTTCCGGACTTCCTTCTTCTTGTGGCCGGATTCAAGCTCGTAGTCCCTGAGAGTTTTCTCGCCGACGATTTTCTGCGGGATTACGACGTGGAACGTTGAGCCGACTCCGTATGTTGATGTTACCTCGACGTTGCCGCCCATAAGCTCGATTAGCCTGCCCGTAATCGCAAGGCCTAGCCCTGTACCCTCGATGTTGTGTGTCTCCTTCGCGTCAATCCTGCTGAAAGACTTGAACAGCTTGGGAATGTCCTCAGCATGGATTCCTATTCCTGTGTCAGTAACAGTAACATGAAGGACTATCAATGACGGGTCATCGCCTCTTACGCCGGTCAGGGTGAACTTAACGCTGCCCTTCTTCGTGTACTTAACGGCGTTGTTGAGAATGTTGACCATAATTTGCTGGACGCGTATTCTGTCGCCGAAAAGTTCATCAGGAAGTGAGTCGTCAATCTGGGCGGTATAGTTCAGACCTTTCTGCTCGGCGCGGATTTTGACCATGTTGTCAACGTTCCTTAAAACTTGGCCGAGATCGTAATTCCTTGTTGCAAGTTCGAGCTGACCTGACTCAATCTTTGAGAAGTCGAGAATGTCATTGATGATGTGAAGCAGAGAATTTCCCGCGCTCTGAATGTCCCTTGCGTACTCGTAGACGGGGCCGGACTCGTATTTCCGGAGGATAACCTCGTCCATACCCATGATCGTTGTGAGAGGGGTACGGATTTCGTGGGACATGTTTGCGAGGAACTCACCTTTTGCGGCATCGGCAGCTATTGCGGCTTGGTTAGCTTCATCAGCGAGCGCTTTTGCCTTTCGCAGACGATCGAGAGTTCGCTCCAGGTCTCTGTAAGCCGGTGTCTCAAGGAGGAAGAAGAAGTAGTAGACATTAACGGCCACAATTATGAAGTGTATGGGGATATGCGGGAACATCTGCGACTGAATCAAGAGGAGAAGCCAGCAGAACGCGAGATTCCCAAGCAAAGCCCATAGCTGACCTTTTGTGAAGGCTTTCCGGTACATGTAAATTTCAACCCAGGCCCATATAGACCAAAGAGAGGTGAAGCCATACGAGATTAACCTGCACAATGCCCCCTCAATGATTCGCCCGTCAGACGAGACCGAGTAATTCGCTCCTGTGAAATGCCCCACGACTTGAAGGTAGAAGAACACGCCCAGCAATATATTCTGAACATAGAGCATATGTTTCTTTCTTGGCGATGAAACCCCGAAGCAGGCTATGTATCGCATGAACATGAAGTAGACCCCGCAGGCCATGCACTGCCATAGGATCGAACAGAAATATCTTGCTCCGGCTGAATACGCAGAGCCTTCAGCGAGGACTAGCGAGATAACGACATCAGCAACGCTGCTTGCTGTTACCATGTAGGCATAACGGAGGAGTCCTTTCTTCTCCGCTGACGTGCCGGAATAGATAATCTGAAGGTAAACGCACAACGTAATGCTCAGAAATATAACGGCAATCTCTGATTCAATAATGTAATGAGCTTCCAAGTCTTTTTATAACTCCTTCAGCAAGATTTGTTATATTATAGCTTTTTTCTGACAGAATTTTTAATGCTATACTCAATCCAAAGAAAGGAAGTTATCCATCATGGAAAAACCTTTTGTTTGCAATAGTGCAATAGTCCTTGAATGGGAGGGCTTCATTTATTTTCATCCCAAAAATGATGAGAATAATATATTGGCAGCAAGATTCGATGCAGACCCCCGGAATCCTCCGCTGTTCCCGGCAGGCGAAGAGCTTTACGGGCGTTTAGAACTGGATGACGTAACATTAGCCCGACAGGTTGACACTGCAGCCCCCTCACATGTAAGTCAGGCAGACGATTCTATTGACGAACACAACACGGAAGTAACAGGAACAGTTGTCGGCGTGAATCCGAAATGGCACGAAGCGCAAGTAAAGGTAGAAGGCTTCCCTGTAGAGATAACTGTTCACGATAAATGCGTCGAAGGCTTGGACGTTGGATCGCATGTGATGCTCGTTGGAGATTTAATATTCTGTTATGAGTAATTGGCGCGTTAATTCTATAATATGCGTGAGGTGATTACACTTTGAACAAAGAAAACCTGCGGAAAATTATAGGTCTTCGCCATGAACTCCACGAATACCCCGAACTTTCCGGCTATGAATCTGAAACGAAACGCCGGCTGATGAACTTCATCGAGGCCAACACCCGCCTTGCTGTCATCGACTGCGGAAAATGGTTCTACGCCTCCCGCTACGTTGAAGGCACAAAAGCAATCGCATTCCGCACGGACATGGACGCTCTCCCAATCCCTGAGACCCTTGAAATCCCACACGCCTCGAAAAATCCCAAAGCCTCCCACAAATGCGGGCATGACGGGCACAGCGCAGTTCTTTGCGGATTTGCGCTCGAACTCGATTCGCTCCCCGTAGAACGCTCGGTGTACCTCATCTTCCAGCACTCCGAAGAAACCGGACAGGGTGCGCGGGAATGTTCAGGGTTATTGCGCGAGAGAAGCATCAGCGAGATTTACGCTTTCCACAACTGGAGCGGATGGCCAGAGAGGAGCATCGTTGTCCGAGAGGGCGTATGTCAGTTCGCATCGGCAGGAATAACCCTGATGTTCGAGGGGAAAACTTCACACGCAAGCGAGCCGGAAAAAGGTCTCAATCCCGCATACGTCATAGCCCGCCTGATCTCTGAGATTGAGGACATGAAGGACGCGTTATGCACGATCGTGAACGTCAACGTCGGTGGAAGGAACTTCGGGATTTCTCCAGGCAACGGCGAGATTTCCCTCACTGTAAGGGCTGAACGTGAAGCTGAAATGCGCAAGGCCTACAACTCCATCATCAGCAGGGCGGAAGAACTTGCCGCGAATCATTCTCTCAGTCTCACGAAAAAGGGAAGCGACTACTTCACGGACACTTCAAGCGATTCTCACTGTGTCGAAAGAGTCAGAACTGCCGCGAAATCACTCGGCCTTCAGATCATCGACATGGCCGAACCTATAAGGGCCTCTGAGGATTTTGGGCTTTACACGAAGCTTGTACACGGCGCGATGTTCTACATTGGGAACGGAGAGGGTTATCCCCCAATTCACACTCAGGATTACGACTTCAACGACAATATTCTTGAGACTGCTGTTGATATGTTCACGGAGATTTATGCTGACAGCGTGATAAAATAGCGTACATACGGGCAGTTCAGACGGCTGCCGGTTAACCGCCGGAGGAAAGTCCGGGCTTCAAAGGGCAGGATGCTGGATAACGTCCAGTCAGAGCAATCTGCAGGATAGCGCAACAGAAATTACACAGCCGTGAATTTACGGCAACGGTGAAATGGTGAAGGCAAGAGCTCACCAGGTACGGAGCAATCCGTATGCTATGCAAGCCCCATCTGAAGCAAGATCGAATAGCGAAGGTTAAAGGCTGCCCGCCTACTTCAGGGTAATGATCGCTTGAGGGATTCCGCAAGGAATTTTCCCCAGATAAATGGCCGTCCTAGACAGAACCCGGCTTATGAGCTGCCCGCTAATTCATGAAGGGATAAATTTCTTACATTGGGAACAAAATTTTATGACTGGCAACTGCGCGCCTATAATCACATCAAGGACAGCAATGCAGTATTATCCGCACCGACAGGCTCCGGCAAAACCCTCGTATCATACCTCTGGGCCGGCCTCCTGAACCTTAACGGCGAAATCAACCCTAACCCCGACGCTTCACGAATAATCTTCACCGCCCCAATCAAAGCCCTAAGCAACGAACGATACCTTGACCTCCGAAAGATGGGACTAGATGTTGGGATTGAGACGGGGGACTTCAAGCGAAACGAGGGTGCGTCAATAATCTGCTGTACTCAGGAAATCTACACCATGAAATACGCCCACACTCCCGACCAGAAATTGATCGTTGATGAGTTTCATTACATATTCACAGATTCGAGCCGGGCAAGGACTTACATTGACGGCATAAGGAACACCGACCCTTCGACAGAAATTCTCGTAATGTCCGCAACACTTGGCGGAATAAAGAGCGTCGGAAAATATTTGTCGGACATATGCCAGAGAGAGTTCGTAATACATTCAGCTCGAAAGAGAATCACTGAGCTAATCTTCCAGCCAAATGACCCAGCAAAACTCAATGAGATTCACGACGCGTTGGTGTTCTTGTTCTCACAGAGGGGAGTTGTTGACCTTGCCGACCAGATAGCGAGGACAAGGAAGAAAATCCCTCCTGAGAATATCAAGCGTCTCGATGAACTCGCGAAAATCCTTGAAGTAAAGAAGACATTGCCGGGAATCTACAAGGGCGTCGGAATATATCACGGAAGTATGCTGCCAAAGGAGAAGCTGCTTGTTGAGTCGGCATTCCGGGAAAGACTGCTTGATGTAGTTTGCGGGACGAACGCGCTTTCATTGGGAGTGAATCTTCCGGCGCAGTACGTGATATTCGCCCAGCTAGTGAACTACTACAACTACATGCCGATAACTCACAACGAGTTCCTTCAGATGGCGGGACGTGCTGGAAGAAAGGGCCTCTTTGACCCGGGATATGTAACGTTCCTGAAGAACTCGGAATTTGAGTGCAATCATTTCAGGACGGGGCCAATATTCCGTCAGCTCATGGAGAAGAACCCTGAACACGCTGTTATAAGGCTTAGTCCGTCATACGGTAGATTGCTTCGTCAGCAGGTGCTGATTGAGGACGAGGCGGAATACATCGCGGAATACTCCCTTCCTTCGCAGAAGCTGGAAAATGTTATGAAGGAGCTTCAGGGCGGAATGAGGAAGATAAACTTTCTCGCAAAACGAATAGCGCGGGGTGCAAGCCGTCCAAAGTTCATGAAGATACTAGCTGAAATCTGGTATGACGAGATGGAGATTGAGGAGAATTTGGAGATGGCGAGATTGTTCCTTGACGAAGGGAATCCAAGCGCGATTATGGCGGCAAAGTTGATCATTCAGTACGAGAGGAATTATCTTCAAGCGCTCCTGAAGGTCAAGAGGTTTGCGAACCAGCTTCCGGCTTCGAGAAGATTCAGGTTGATGGACGAGTTGAACAAGACGGTTGACAGTATTGACCCGACAATATACGGATTCGAGGAGAAACTTGGTGAGATTGAGGCTGGGAAGGTGAGCCATGATGAGGGATAAGCTGCTTAATTGGGCGGCAGAACTCCAGAGCCTCGCGCAAGCCGGACTCTATTACGGCCATGATGACTTTGACCGTGAACGCTACGAACGAATCCGCGAGATTTCCGCCGAGATGCTGTCCGAACGATCAGACCTTCCGGCGGAGAAGGTGAGGGAATTATTCTGCGGTGAAGTCGGCTACCAGACCCCGAAAGTTGACACGAGAGCCGCGATTTTCAGGGACGGGAAAATACTTTTGGTTCGCGAACGTTCGGGACGCTGGACGATTCCCGGCGGCTGGTGCGAATACAACATGTCCCCCGCTGACAGCACAGTCAAAGAAGCAAAGGAGGAAGCCGGCCTCAATGTCTCGGTGAAGAAGCTCATAGCCGTACAGGACAGGATAAAGCACAACATTCCCGAATACATTTACGGGGTGGTCAAGATATTCTACCTTTGCGAAGATGAGGGCGGGGAATTTTCGCGGAACATCGAGACTACAGAGAGCCGATACTTCGCAGAGGACGAAATTCCTGATAATCTCGCAATAGAGAAATGCAGCCGTGAGCAGATTATGATGTGCTTCGAGGCCTCAAGGTCGGAACACTGGCCGGCAAAATTCGATTAGGGAGTGTTAAGCGGCCTGTTTAGGTTTCCCCTCTTCCTGTGTTATACTTTTTTCACGAATATGTAGGGGAGGGTAGTTTGTGCTTTTGCAGATTTCAGAGCTTAGTAAGGTTCGTTTGCTCACAAATTCACTGTAAAACACAAAAATAAATTATGTCTCAAGATTGCAATATAACATGGGATTCTGAAAGCTGGCTTAAACGATTCAACGGTGAGAACGTTGATTACAGAAAACTCCGCCGGGAAGTTTGGGAAAACACTAAAGCTATAGTCGAAGCTAACGGCTACACTTCATCTGATAAAAAATCTGTATTGTTATCTTCAGACTCAAGGGGAAAATCATATTTCTACTACAAAGCTTTCACTGCTTCATTTGAACCTTTGACAGCTTTCACGGAAGTAACAGTAGTCGCTGATGATTGCCTTGACGTTGCTCACAGGTGGCTTTGGGGCAATGATGAACTTGAAGTTTGTGTCTTGAACATGGCCAGCAGACGGAATCCAGGCGGCGGTGTTACTAAAGGTGCTGGCGCTCAGGAAGAATACCTTTTCAGGTGCTCAGATTATTATAAATTTCTATACCGTTATGCTTCTTATGCTGGTGAATATGGTTTAACGCGCTCGCATTATCAATACCCGCTCGATCAAAACTTCGGCGGCATTTATTCTCCCGGGGTTACTATCTTCAGAGAAAACGAGAAGTCAGGTTATAAACTCACTTCCTCTCCATGGAAAGTAAACATGATTGCTGTTGCTGGAATGAACTCTCCGGATCTGATTTTAGAGAACGGAAAGGAACGCATAGCCCCCGAACTCGTTGAAGGCGTGAAAAACAAAATTCGCACAATCTTCAGAATCGCCTGCGAGCATGGTCAGCGCAATCTTGTTTTGGGCGCACTTGGCTGCGGAGCTTTTCACAACCCTCCGGAGCATGTTGCCGAACTATTCCGCGATGTAATTTGCGAAAAGGAATTTGAAGGTGCTTTCAGCAGAATTTGCTTTGCTGTCAAAACAGATCATAATTCTCGCGGTGATAGAAATTATTTAGCGTTCAAAGAAATTTTGGACGGTTTTGTTCCTGAAATTATTGATGGTACAAATTTGCTCGTCAGGAAAATTGCTATAGCCAGGGATGTCTACGCAACGTTGATGAGAAACGGCAATGTTTTTATCACGGACTTTTCCACAGGAGAATCACGGCAATCCAAGTTTGCGGAGAATCGTTGTATTGATATCGCTGCGGGGTTTGATCACATTGTAGGTTTGCTCGATCCTTTGATGTCTCCGGAAGCCGAATCTTTGAGGGAAAATTTTAATGATCTTTCTCCGGAACTTCAAAAACAAATAAGGAAAGATTTGAGGAAGAGCGTAGAATTTGAAGCCGTCGGTTCACAAGCACCTGAATTTTCCTCTTATGGTTACAGAGAAGAATGGTACAGAAGCAATGCAATTTCCGTTGTAGCCTGTGAGGGACATTCGGCGGCATTGCAAGAAGACGGGACAGTTTTATGTGATGACTATTTCGGCATGGACACACGGGATTATAAAGAACGTCTCGAATCTCTGAGAAATGTTAAGCAGCTTGAATTGACGTTTGAAAAGTTTTATTACCTGACAAATGACGGAAAGTTCATGTCTGGCAATGGACACTATAATCGCGAGGAAGATTTCTTCAACGATGGAAGAGAAATTGTTCAGATCACAGCTTTCGGCTGCTACTACTCAATGATAACAGTGGCTGCACTCTATGCTGATGGGACGGTTAAAGCGTCTTACGATGGCGTAGTAATAAAGGAAGTTGAAGAATGGCGCAACGTTAAAAAAATTTGCTGCGGAAATCATGGTGCAGTCTTCGGGTTAACGAATGATGGAAAAGTTCTTTTGCCTCAAGATTATCCTTATCGAGACAGAGAATATGAGCCTGTAACAGAAATTCATGATGCAGTCGTTGACATTGCGGCCAATTTCGATCGTTTTATCGCGCTCACATCACACGGAAAAATAATTTACTTACATGAAGGACGGTAACGTTAAGCTCGAAAAACTCGGGATAGCTTTGTTTTCTCAGAGACTTGTTCTCACGACAATGCTTTGTTCCATTTTTCAAGCTCCGAAAGCATGAACTCATCAAGCACCGGCCTTACTTTCTCTTCTATCTCTTCCGGGACTCCCCACATCCCATGAGCGATTGCCCCAGCTATACAGGCAATAGTATCAGAGTCTCCGCCTATGGATACGGCATTACGTATTGCGTCCTCAAAATCCTCAGCCTCAAGGAAAGCTATTATTGCTTCTGGTACGCTCCCTTGACATGACACGTCATATTTATAGTTCGGCCTTATCTCGTCGAGCGTTCTCGTCAGGTCGTAACCGTATTTCATCGTGATGCAGTTACGTATGTCAGACTTAGTTTTTCCTGTACGTGCTAGAAATACTGCTGCTGCCGTTGCTTGAGCACCTTTGATGCCTTCAGGGTGGTTATGGGTAACATGAGCTGTAATCTCCGCGAACTTCTCTACAGTCTGGATGTCGTCAAAGTACCATGCCACAGGAGAGACCTTCATCGCTGAACCATTGGTGAAACCATTATATGGCTTAGGATCATCGGAGACAATCCATGCGCTGAATGTTCGGCTGAAACCTACATCGTGTAAATATTTTTTGCCAAAATCACGCATAGTCCCTACAAGTAAAGTCTCAAATTCTGACTCGTCTATCCCTTCTGCTTTTCTCCAATTCATTAACGTATGTGCTACTGCCATGGTCATAACGGAATCATCGGTGAATCGTGAACGCTCGGATAACAGAGGAAAATCTTTTGACTTTATATTACTCTTCCGTGTCTCATAAGGACTACCAATTATGTCTCCAACTATTGCGCCTAAAATCATAAATGACTTCTCCTTTGGGATTGTCCCCGATTGCATGAGAGGTATTCTAACGTAATACATTCTATATCGCAATTATGGCTTCCGTTCTTGCAGACTTCCTGCCAGGTTCACCTAACCCAAAATTACCCTCCCCCGATTGAACAGGAGAGGGCAAAATCTTACTCAGCGTTTTCTCCTGAGAAGCGTTATCACCATTCCCATCGTAAACACTGAGAACGCAAACTCCATGTTACAGCCTCCGTATGGACCTACGCCAAGTATTTCAGTATCAGGCGCAAATACCGTAACGTCCATCTTAACGTCCTCGAAGCCCGTAACGTAATCATACGCTATCTCCACTGGTTCGCCTCCGAATGTCGCAATCCCGGTGTCAGGGTCATACTCAGCCGAAATCTCGCTGCCTTCAGCGTCCCATGCCTTGAGGTTGATGATGTTCTCGACACCTGAGTCCTGAGACTCCGTTTCCTCAGACGCAATCATTCCCGCGAATTGTTCCACGAAGCTGAAGACCCGTCCAATTTGCCAGCCCGTTATACGCTGGTTGTAGCAGATCAGCTCATCAAGTCTCCTGAGCTTGTACGCGTCAAGCATGTGAAGCCTGTTGTTGTGGCAGTCGAGAATATTCAGCGACTCACAGCCCGTAATATTCAGCTCAACAAGCCGGCAGTCCGAACAGTCCAAGACCTCAAGCCCCGTGCAATCCTCAGCGTTAAGGCTCGTTATCGGCGTTCTGCTGACGTCAAGAGTCCTCAAAGTCTCGCAGCCCGCAACGTTCACCTCTTCGAGATTCTCACAGCCCGAAGCGTCAACGTGTTCAACATTGCTCCCCGTAAGCGTAAGAATCTTCAAGGCATTGTTGCCCGAAACATCAACGCTCTTGACGGCCGAATTACCCCGAAGGTCAACGGTCTCAAGGCTCACAGCTTCCTTCAAGT
Organism: uncultured Fretibacterium sp.; assembly: GCA_937915755.1. Lineage (GTDB taxonomy): Bacteria > Synergistota > Synergistia > Synergistales > Aminobacteriaceae > JAFUXM01. Next base: position 26,110 of record CALGGR010000315.1, read on the forward strand.
CGAGACGCTCAAGGTTCGTGAACTCATCAAGTCCCGTCAAGTCCCTGACGTTCGAGTTCACCTTCAGCGTTTTAACTGCGGCCTTCTGCTCCGGTGTCATGCTGCGCACAATGTCAGCGAGGCTTATTGTCCCCGTTCCTGAACCGCTGGGGTCATCGGTGCTTATGCTGTCCGGCGGATTAGGCACAACGTCCGGCGACTTAGGCACAATGTCCGGCGATATGTCGTCAGATTTCGGCACAGGATCAGGCGGCTTAGGCACAGGGTCAGATGGTTTCGGAACAGTATCAACGGTAATGCTGATGTCCTTTCTGCCCGTTGCCCTCATCGCGGGAACATCTCCCGAAACATTCACCAAAGCCGTGAACTTCACAGCCGTTTTGTCCATCGAGGACTCAGGCGTTCCGTTGAGCGCGAACTCGTAGTGATGCCTCGTCGTCCCGGCAGTAAGAGCGTCAGCACTCAGCAATTCGCCCGAAGCATAGAGCCATTCGGGAAGCCCCTCGATTCCGAGCGTGTACTCGTACTCATCATAACTGTCATCATAGAGCGACAATGTTACGTCAACGCTGAAAGTCTCCGCGAAAGTTTCACCCGATTTCACCGTGAAATCCTCTGAACGCGCCGTTATAGTTACGTCCGCTGACATCAGAATCTCGCCGTGAATGTTCCTGAACTCCGTCTCGGTCTCAGTTACGCTGTGTCCCTGAGTGTCCTCGAATGTACGTGTCTCTGTGCTTGAGCCTGTGAAGACTCCGCGCTCGTCAAGGAAATCCGCGCTGACCTCATGGCTAAGTGCGTCATCGTGCGGTGTCTCAGGGATCGTGAGGGTTAATCTCGTCCTCATTGTCGCTGAATACGCAGGGAGTGCCGCAAAGATCATCGCTGTTGTGAGCATTATCACCGAAAGAATTTTCTTCTTCATAATTCATCACTCCTTTCTTCCTCTGGATTTTGTGTTCCCTTGGCCGCCGGAAACTCACAGCGGACTGTCCATCACTCGGCCTCAATCGTTACCCTTATCTCCGCGCCATTGAGCCTCGCCAAGTCCTCAAGCGAATAGCACTCGTACTTCATGACTGCGTTGCGGTAAGTTCCGGGTGCGAGCTTTCGTTCAAGGTCAATTCTGAGGAATGCCTCGCCCGGATTGAGAACGTCATCTGCTGTCCAGACTGGGAGACCGTTCGAGAGGGTCAGGCTCATTCTGAAGCAGCATGTGTTCTCCTCAGGGTTGCGGAAAAGAACGTCCTGCTCAATCTTTCCGGCCTTGAAGTGGAGAGTGTCGTAGCCAGGAATGAGTATGTTTCCGCAGAGTGCGGGGCTTGCGGCGAGGAACAGAGTCAGCGTGAGCAGAACCGAGTTAATTTTCTTCATGGCCTGAGCTGGTTATTTCTTCGTGCTGAAAGAACTTGTAACGTCACTGCCGCCGATTGAGATACTGCTCAAGGTAGTACCCTCCTTGTAGTAGCTGTAGGTGAGGCCATTCATTAAGAATACCATGTACATATCACTACTATCAGAGGCACTTGCTACGGTTATCATTTCATTGTCGGCATCCCAAGTCATTGTGAGTCCAGTATCACTCGTTACGTCCGTGAAGGTAGTACCGTTGAAAGTCCCTGAGACCGTGTAGCTACTTGAGCCGATTGAGAATGCTACAGTTACATTGTTGCCGCTGTTGAGCGACACCCCTGCACTCTCAACGCTAACCTCGTAGGTGATTTCGTCCTCGTAGTCTCCTGCTGACTTGCTGCTGTAGTTCTCAACGCTGACACCGATGGGCTTGCTCGTTCCTACAAAAGCATCGTTCGTGTCCTTAGCGTTGATTTCGTCAGCCGTGAACTCGAACTTTGTTGTCGCCGCCGAGTCGTTCTCACTTGTAGCCACGAAGTACGATATTGTGTCGCTGACTCCGCTTGCCTTGAGCGTGAAAGTGTTTGTGCTTGACAGCATAACAACGAGCTTCTTTGACGAGTCGAAGCCTGAGTTTGAGCCGTTATACTTGGCTGTGATGTTGCCGAGTGAGTTCCAGCCCGACGTGGTTATTGCTGTTTCGCCGGGTACTGTGAGTTCGTAAGCCTCATCATACGTTGATGAAGCCGCGATGTGGAGCGTGAGCTTGGCCTTGTAGTCGACCGCTTCCGCTGAGGCCGCTATGAGGAGCGTTGCCAGAGCGAGAAGTAATGCTGATAATTTCCTGATACTCATATTGTGAGTCTCCTTTGTGATTATGATTTTGATTGACGAATGCGGACAATGATTCTCCGCACGTGAAATTGCGCGTGTTCCTTTTGCTGGAAAAACGTCATGTGAAGCCGAAGATGTCGATTGACTGGAGGCATATGTTACGTGTCAGCTTGAGGCCGGCGCGTAACGAAGCCCTGTACACGTGATTCATGATGCTGTGTATGCCGGGCTAGTATTTGAGCCAGAAAGCGGGGCGAACACCGACGGCGCTGTCGTCGACATTGTAGCCATCAACACTGACCGAGCCACGATCATAGACGCACGCGGCAAAAGCGTCATGAGAGCTATAGCCGGGCAACCGAAGCCACCAAGACTTATCATTATTGTCATTGTCTGATAACAGCGTACACCTTCGATCTTCATCATCGGTGAAGTAGCTGTCGGCCTCCGCAATACTCAGCAGGAACATTTTATCTGCCGTATCGTTTCCGCCGCTAGAGCCGTAAGCCGGGTTATTAGGGTTGGTGTTCGTTACCGTTGCGATCTTGCTTTGCTCGTCGGACGTGAAATTGTTGAGAAAGTCGCCGTTGAGCCACGAACGAAGCGTGCAACCCTCCCACGTGATTGACGTATTCGAACTATGATAGGCCCGGTTCTCAAGAGCATATACCGTAATCAGCAGGGCACGCTTGTTGTCCTCGTCAACCGCAAGGACTCTCCACGTCAGAGCGACATTGTTGTACGTCCCGAATGTCCATGTTCCGCCGACTGTCGGAGCTGTGGACTCGGAAGCCGCATTCTCGACCGCAACGTTGTAGATGATGTCGTCCACGTAGTCTCCTGCCGAAAGGTTCAGGCCGCTGTAGTCCGTAACGTTGACACCGATGGGCTTTGACGTTCCGCCCGACTTGTTGATTTCCGCCGCCGTGAACTCGAACGTTGTCATTTCAACCGCTGATTCGGCATTATCGCCCGACATGACGGAGTACGAGACCGTGTCAGTGATTCCGCTTGCCGTGAGCTTGAAGCCGTTTGTTGATGACACAGTAACAACGAGCTTCTTGTCCGGGTCGAACTCATCACGTGAATCAGTTGCGTGTGATGCCGTGATGACCCCGAGCGATTTCCAGCCCGAAGCGGTTATCGGTGTGTCTGCCGGTACTGTGAGAACGTATGCCTCATCGTATGACGGGTTTGCGCTCACGATTAAGATTGATGATAGTTTCTTGGGTGTCATGTATGATTCTCTCCTTTGCGTGATGGTCTGTGTACTTCTGGAGAGAATGCACTATGTGAAGCCGGAAGGTTGAAGGGATTTCAGGCAATAGCTAGGCCGATAGCCGATAGCCGATAGCCGATAGCCGATAGCCGATAGCCGATAGCCGATTATAAGCATAATTTTCATGTTTTGTCAAGTGTGAGTTTGCGTGTTTTGACTGGTACACTATATAATCCGCTTCACTTCCGTAAAATTTTCATGGCTGGGTATTTTACACCATAGCGGAGTTTTGAGCAAAGCAGAAATTACGGAGGTTATAGGGTGTTGAGGTCTTCGGGGGTTAAACCTGTGAACTGTAAAATCATTGTGCAGTCCATTCCAGCATCACGCATCTTACGAGCAATATCAAACTTTTCTTCGCGCCTGCCCTCGTAGTACTCTTTACGTCCCGGATAATCTAGTATTCTGCCTCTCATGACTGTACGGCCTACTTAGAGCATATTCAAGTCTTCGGGATTGAGGCCCGTGAACTGTAAAATCATTGAGCTGTTTAATCCAGCATCGCGCATTTTTCGTGCAATCTCAAAACTAATTTTGCGCTCCCCTCGTACTATGCCTTCACTTATGCCCTCGTAGTACTCTTTACGTCCCGGATAATCCAGTATTCTGCCTCCCATAATCTCGTCCACTCCTGTCTTAACTTTCTTGAATTTTGCGGCTATTTTCCTGAGTACACTCTTGCTCATGCCCAGAATAGTGCTGCGATGATGCTCAAAAATCTTTCTGTCCATAAGCGCATTATAAAGACGCTCCGAAAATTCCGCGTATTCTTCCATCAACTTCTCACGCTCTGCCTTGTCCTTCTCATATACGGCAAATTTCTTCTCGAAGTTGAAGATGTAGAACGGCAGTAGAAAGTATAACCCCTTCCCGAAAATGTCATCAAGCGTATAACTATTCATTTTTATCACTGGAACGTCAAAATCAACAGCACCGCCCGGCGTATTGATTACGATTTTCATCACGTCCGGCGTGTTGTCATTTGAGCGGAGAAAAAGAACCGTCGCATTCGAGACCGTAACAGTGAGCTGATTGTTTGAGACTTCACCCGAATCTAATGCCTCCTGCATAATGTACTCGAATATCCTCACAAGTATAGTACCGTCTGCCGTCGACTGGCACTCGAATATATACTTGTCCCTTCTTCCGTCATCAGTGATGATTGTGAATGCGCTGTCAGTTATACGTTTCTGTTCACTTCCGTCCTGCTGGTTAATGTAATGCTCGTTAGGGTTGAGGAAAATTCTCTCCCTGCCCGTGTAATTCTTCCCGAATGCCTCGTTTATAACGGGAATAACCAGAGGCAGGCAGTCGTTCATCATTGTCCTGAACGCGTCATCATATATTGTGGAGCTTTTGTTCCTTTTCGTTTTCCGAGTATGCTGGTTCATTTTGTGCGGTCAAAAAATTACCCTCCCATGCGTGAACATGAGAGGGCTTTTCATTCAATTCCTATATGTTCGCCTCAAGCCATGCCCTGAGCTCTTCAGCACCCTGAAATCCCGCCTGCCTCGCAACAACCTTTCCTTCTTTCATGATTACGAGGTTGGGAATGCTCATTACACGGAGCTTCTTTGCAAGTTGTGGATTTTCCTCAGCGTCCGCGTTGAAGAACTCCACTTTACCGGCGAACTCATCCGAAAGCTGGTCGATGACGGGCGCGAGGATCTTGCAGGGCTGGCACCACGTCGCGGAAATGTCCAGCAGCGCGACCTCCGCCGCCTCAAGCGCGCTAATCATCGTTTTTATCTGCGGCAAAGCCTCCAAAGCCTTCACAGCCTCCGCGCTTGAAAACTCTTGCAAAAGAGAAGCAATCTTAGTTGATTCTGCAGTTCGATTGAGCGCAGTGATTTTCTTTCCAAACTTTGCAAAAATCTTTTTCAAAACGAGTGCGCTTTCCTTGTCCACATCGGGAAGCACCGTCATTCCGTCGATTGCAAGCGATAAGTTTTTAATAGCCTCGTCCCGCTTGTCGTCATATTCTTTAACGCCGCTAACAACCTTTTCTCTGTTTATCGACGCCAGAAACACGGAGTTTTCTGTTGCAAGACTTTGCATAATGTCGCTCAAAATCGCTCTTTTTGCGAGTGCTGGATATTCGCCCCAAATTCTCACAATTCTATCGACACAGCCGTGAATTTCCGCAACGTGCGCATTTTTATTCAATCGCCGAATCATTTTTTCTCCTTATAACACAGCAAGACATTCGCCTCGCCTCAATTTTCAAAGCATACCGCTTTTTTTCTTTTATTCTAACACTCTTTTTCCCATTCGTCAATTTTTTTTGAGGCACAGCCTCATAGGAGAGCAAAATGGCACTTAAAAATCTTGCTTCTTGGAACAACAAGAA
>CALGGR010000316.1 GCA_937915755.1 uncultured Fretibacterium sp.
TTCTAGGTTGCTGTAAACATAATTCGGCGTATTCATATCTTCACCTCCTGTACTTTCTTCCCAACGAGCTGTGCGTCCGTATATGTCTGCGTCCATTTGCCCCGCGTCTCTCTGAAACAATGATGTTTGCCTTGCTTGCCTTCATAGCAAAAAACGTAATCACCGCCATCTATGATGTAGTAATGCCCTTCATCAAAGCTGTATTCAGGATTAACGGGGATTTTTACCGGCTCTGGGGCGGGAATATCATCTAAATCAAAAGGCTGGTCTTCCTTAAACCAGCCTTGCACCTTCGTTAATTCTTTGTAGGCGTTCGTTCTCCGCGATTTCTTATAGTAATTCATCGAACTTACAGTATTTCCGCTTCTGTAAACGGTCTTTCGCTATCGCGTTCGGTGTCCCTTCTAGCCTTACATAACGCTCGCCGTCTTTCGGGTTCATTACTATCTGCCCTACTAGGTCGCATAACCCGCAAACGTTGTCCGTGTTCTTATTCCTCAGCATTGGACGCGCCTGTGAATATTTCTCTCCGGTCGTTAATATTATTTCTTCCTGCGTCTCCCATGCCGTAAAGAATATATTGCACGGCAACGCTCGGAACTGCCTGCACCAGTCTATTATCCGGTAATCTACTCTCAGGTAGCTTCCCATGTCCGGCACTCCGTTGTTGTTCCCTATTCGCCCGTAATACGCAAGCATTGAACGCTCTAATTCTGAAAGGCTGTCCAAGCACACATTCGCATACTCACATTTGCCTTGAAGCTCTTTCAATACTTCCGGCAGTTCATGCAGGTCTTCGGAAAGCCTCACTATATCTACATTCTCTGCTCCACGCAAAACGCTTGTTCCTTTATCAACGTCTATTATTAGCGTTTTCCCCGGAAGCATTCCTAGCAATGTCGTCTTTCCCATCCCGGGTATGCTGTAGATTAATCCTGTTACTTTGTCCGTTGATAGGTCTAATGCTTTCAGTATCTGCATTGTTTTAATTCTCCTTTCATACTGCCTAGCTTCAGCCCTTCTTCATGCCAGACTGTTTTTACTCCGTCTTCAAAATGCCTGCCCAATAAGTAACCGTTCAATTCCATTATTACCTGCAATGCTGTTAATTCCTTGTAGTTGTCTATCTTCAAGTATTTGGCTTTGCGTTTGGATTTGAACCTTATTAGCATTTGTGTTCCTAGTGAAAGAAAATCTATTCGCGAGTAAAAATATTCTTCATCGGTGAAAGTTCGTGCTTCTTTCCATTTACACTTCTGATAATTCTTCATTACGCCTCACTTTCTTCTCGAAACCTACTACCTGCAATGATGGCTCATAGTTCAAACATATTGAGGCAAACGGGCAGCTCATCAGCGCACAGGTATTTGGATTGCGCCAATATCTTTGCGTATGCCGGATTTGCTTGGCTAGATATATCAGCTCTTGCCGTTTCTCCTCTAGCTCTCCGGCACTCCTTACTACATTTACGCACTGCACATGCTCGGGGCTGTACCACTCTCCTACTCGCTCAAGATATTCCGTTTCCGTTTCGTTCTGCCTCTGCCGGATTGTAGGCTTCTGCATTATCGTGTACACAGCTTTGCTTGAGCCGGTTACAAGCATATATATCGCTATCTGGTCATCATAGGCTAAATGGTCTATATACTTTTCAAGCGAGTTTGTACCTGTCGTTTTATGTTCTACCGGTATTCCTGCTTTTGTCAGCGCGTCTAGCCTTCCTTTCAGGTATACTCCACGCGAAAGCCTCACCTTGAACTCCTGCTCCGGCACAGCTTCCCATTCCTGCCAGTTGATATATTTCTCGAATGCTTCCGCCATCTTCCCTGCTAATCCTGTGTGGTCATATTCTTCATGCTTCAGGATATGTTCCACATTCTCATGATAATTCGTTCCTACTGTCAGGGCTTCTCCGCTCGTTACTGGCCTCAGCTCATGGATATATTCAAGCTCATACAATCGCGGACATCTCTTGTAGCTCCCTATCATTGAAGCCGTTAGTTCTTGTATCATGGCTGGCTTCTCCTTATCACTGATAAGCACTCCGGGCACAATACAAAATCTTTATTCTGCCCTCTGTCCCAACCATCCGGCACTGTGTAGTCTGTATTGTTGTACCGTCCTGGAACATTCTTCGCATATTCCAACCTACCGCATAAATCGCATTGTGCTACCCATATTTGTTTTAACGTCATGTTATCCTCCAATATAGACGCAGCAGTCCTCAAGTAGGTACTTGAAGTCATCAGGAACACGTGTAAACAGTTCAACGCCGAGCTTCCTGAACTCCATGAGAGCGGACGGGTGAGTGCGCAGCTTCAGGATATGGCGCAATTCGCGGATGTTTGATGTGAGTATGAGGTTAGTGGGCCAGAACTCCGGCAGGTAGTATTTGAGTTCATCATTGGGCATATCAGGCAGAACATGAGCTAACTCGGCAAAATGTTTAAGGGTAGAAGTTGCACAGTGATAAAGAACAACATCGGAATTATGAAACTCACTAAGATAATCACGAAGAGCCTCAATGTCATCAAGTTTCTTTCTGAGAGTATGCCGAGTGCTTTCGACGCTGAGGCTGATATGCCTGTGTCTAGCAAGTTCTTGAAGCACCGCCCTAGAAATGCCTTTAATGGAGTAAGTGAGGTTGATATGCTCCAAAATGCTTTCATGTCCCATCTTGATGATACGCAATAACAGTTCTTTGTGGTCAACGTCTTTGTCGGTGTTATCATGGCAAGTGAGTGCGGCAGTAACAGCAAAGTGCACCATGTCAGAAAAAGCGTTATGACTGGTTAGTAGTGTAACGTTCATTAGTGTATCTCCTTTCGAAGAGCGCAAAGTCTCCTGCCGTGAACTTGAGTTCTTGAACGTGCAAGAGAAAAGCACTCAAACAGTTTAGTGTGAATAGTATTGATAGTACTGACATCATCAGGGGTGAAGTTAGCAGAAGCCTTGATGATGGAGTCGAGGTTACCGATAGCGCAAGTTAAGTCCTGCCAGTAAGCGAGGCGAGAGCAAGCAGAATTGAATTTACGGTTGAATTTGCTCATCATTAGTCCTCCTATTCCACGCGTCTACTAGCTCCGGTATTTCTTCTACAAAGCCTCCATCCCCATAGCTTGCACATGGTTGAACTACACAAAAAGGATTAACGCACCCGACGGAGTAATGACCTGGAAATTCAGTATTTAGTATTATTTCAGCCTTCTTTCCGCAGAAAGGGCACGGTTTAAGT
>CALGGR010000317.1 GCA_937915755.1 uncultured Fretibacterium sp.
TCCGTTTCTGTTATGTAATCCCGCCCCACGCGGGGCGGGCATGGGATAGACGAAAGGAGCGACATTTATGGCGAGAAAAAGGAAAACGGAGATGATTCCGGTTGATTCCGGGACGCCGGAGGAATCCGCAGGCGGCGGACTGAACGAACGCTGTCCGCTACAGACGCGGTGCGAACAGCGGTGCGCGTATCAGGGACACGAGGCGGACTGCCCGTGCTTGACCCCTACGTAATGGGTTTCTCCGGAATAGACCCGCCATTAAAACGTTCCGGAGGCAAACTCGACCACGAAAAACTCGAAGGCTTACTAGGCGGGGACGAGACCGGCCATTACCACTTAACGAAAGCCGAACTTGACGCATTAATCGAGCTAATTAGTGAGAAATATCCGCCCGACATTTACGCCAATCAGGTAATAAACGTAACGGCGGATGAAGCGATGACAGAATACGAAATACAAGGACAGGATGTGAGGAATTAAAGATGCCGAAGAATATAACGAGTGTGAATTGGACAGCGACGAATTTACCAACAGGATTAAGCATAGCGCAGTCAACAGGGAAAATCTCAGGAACGCCAAATGTACAGCCAGGAGATTACACGGCGAGCGTAACGGTAACGACGAATTACGGCACCGACACGGAGAATATCACGATAAGAGTGGGAACGCCAGCAGATTGGCTTCCGAACATTGACGCGGACCAAGTAGTGAACTGCACAGCCGGCGAGGCCATGACAGCGTACACAGTAACCGGACAGAACGTAACCTTAACAGCATAGAGAAAATCACCAATGGAGAAAAATATAACACAAGTAACGTGGTCAGCTCAGAATTTACCGACTGGCCTAAGTTTCAACACGAGCACCGGAACATTCACTGGGCAACTCGACACAGAGGGTGAATACACAGTGCCCGTGAAAGTAGAGACGAATTACGGTTCAGACGAGAAGGACGTAAAAATAGTGGTTGAAGGTGGGAGCTACCCCGTTTATGCGATAGGGAAATACGCGGCGACGTGGAGCGGGAATGCGACACCAAATGACAGCGGATTTAGGAAGTTGCCAATGCCGAAAGCGCGAAAACTCGTAAGCCTTTGTCAAGCATTTGGAGCAAAAGTTTCAAACGGCAAATGGTATATCGGAGGTCAGTATCTTCAATCATATTTCAAGGCCTTTGGGATGACGGACGTAACAGATGGTTCAATCGTGGAATTTCCAGTTGAGAATGTTATTGAGATGGCCGGCGGTTTTTCAGGCGTTTGTCGGCCGTCTTACATAACAAACAGGAAAAGAACATGGGAAACGACATCCGACCATCGGTAATAATGTTATTATTGGAGCAGGTGCAAAAATACTGGGAAATATCACTATAGGGAATCATGTTCGGATAGGGGCGGGTTCTGTTGTTGTGAATGATGTTCCTGATAATTGTACTGTTGTCGGTGTTCCGGGAAGAATTGTAAAACAAAAATTTGAGGATGAAAACGGAACGCTAATGCATAATAGAATACCTGATCCTATTACGTGTGAAATAAACAGGTTAAAAGCCGAGGTTGCGGAGTTACGTGAAAAAGTCGGGGATTAGAACTATAGACTTTTTATATCTTTGCTTGAATCGGTAAGTTCTTTAATCTTTTTCTTTGCGTCTCTTTGAGGGAGTAGTGACTCATTCCCTCCGATACATCCCCCTTCGCAAGCCATAACTTCGATGAGGTTGTAATCAGGACACATTTTGTCTTTTGCAAACTGTTTGAGTTCTTTTATCGAATCTTTATTTAATCCGTTTACGATATACGGTTTTGCTAAATCTTTATCTTTAAGAAGAACTAAAACTGATAAAGCTGATGCCATAGTTATATGTCAAAAACTTATGTCAGTTCCATATAAACCAAATTCTAAACTATTTTATCATAAATATTCTTTAAAGTCACTTTCTAGATTAAGAGAAACTTTAGTTAAACAAAGAAGTAAGTATATGGTTCAAATGACTAATACATTAGATATTTTGTTCCCTGAGTTTAAGCCTTTCTTTTATAATAGATTCTCAACTACTTCTTTATATATCTTAAAGAAATATAAAACTGTTAATAAAATTTCTAATATGAAAGATTTTGATACTTTGGGTAAACTTTCTCGTGGTAAATTTACTTATTCTAAATTTGTTAAATTAAAAGAATTAGCTAAAAATACCATTGGTGAATCTAATGAATTATTTGAATTTCAACTTCAAACTCTTATTTCTCTTTATGAAGAAATTGATTCTAAAATTGATTCAATAGATAAACAACTTTCTACAATTATCAAAGATCTTAATCCACCAACACTTTCTATTCCTGGTATTGGTGTGATTTCTTGTGCTTCAATCATTTCAGAGTTTGGTGACATTTCTAAATTTAATAATGCTGGGCAAATGTTATCATTTGCTGGTCTAGAACCTGGTATTATTGAATCTGGAACCATGTCATCCAAAGGCAAAATGGTTAAGCGTGGTTCTGGATATCTAAGGCAATCTCTTATGAATGTTTGTATGGTTATTATTGCTAACAATCATACTTTCTATGATTACTTTCACAAGAAAATGAATGAAGGTAAAGCTTATAGAGTTGCCTTATCTCATGTATGCAGAAAACTAATTCGAGTTATCTTCATACTTGAAAAAAATAATATCCAATTTGATCCGTCTTTATTGAAATAATTGAATAAATCAATTTTTCTTAATTTCACTTAAGTGAAATCTTTTTGGCTTGGGTTTCTTTCCATCTATGAGAAAACTATAAATTAGTACTTGACTTATTATAGTTAGCCTCCAAATAAAAAGAATAGTACACAAGGAGTCATAAAGACGGTACCATCCTTTATTTAACTTTTTTAATTATAACGTAATTAACGATTTCACTTTATTAGAGACAGGAATTATTAAATATATTATCTAGTTTCCACTTATTCTAGACTCCCTATAAACATTGATTTAATAATATTTCTCAGTGACTACAAATAGATTTTAACATAATTAAATATTTTTATCAATAATTAAAATTATGTTATTAAAAAGTACCCTTAAGGTACTTATTTATTTTTCTTTTCAGAATCAAGTTTCTTTTCGATATCTTTAACTACTTTTAAAGCTTGTTTCCTAACTTCATCAGTTGCTTTTT